>JAFAKZ010000226.1 GCA_019234745.1 Burkholderiales bacterium | reverse complement strand
GCCGTGACCACCTGATAGCCTTCGCGCGCCAGCAAGCGGCCCGTGATCTTGCGCACGGTGAGCGAGTCATCCACCACCATCACCACCGGTGCCGTCTGCAGCATTTCTTCCGGCGTCGGCATGGTAGCGGCGACGGATGCGTCGAAGTCGGCCACTGGCGCTTCCGCTCGGCGCTGGGACAGGGCGAGTGGGTTGAGGATCAGCACAATCTCGCCGTTACCCAGCACGGTGGCGCCGGCTACGCCGGCCACGCGCACCAGCTGCGGGCCGATGTTCTTCACCACCACTTCCTGGTTGCGGATCAGTTCGTCCACATGGAGCGCAATGCGCTGGATACCGGAACGCAGCAGGATGATCGTGTTGTAGCGCTTCTGCTCCGGCGTGCGCTCGTTGTCGCCCAACAGGCGCGGCAGGTAGTGGAAGGGGTAGACGTTGCCCATCCACTCGGCTTGACGGCTCTGGTAGAGCTTTTCCAGCGGGCCGATCTTGAGTTCCTGTACCTGTTCGACCATCACGGACGGGATGGCGTAGGTCTTCTCGCCCACCTTGATCAGCACTGTCTGCGTTACGGCCAGCGTCAGTGGCAAGTGGATAGTGAAGACGGTGCCCTGGCCTGCCGTCGAGTTCACTTCGACGCGGCCGCCCAGGTCTTCGATCTCGGCCTTCACCACGTCCATGCCGATACCGCGGCCCGAGAGCTGCGTCACCTCAGAGGCGGTGGAGAAGCCGGCGGCGAAGATCAGGTGCATGATCTGGCTATCGCTGTACTCGAGACCCTGCTCCAGCAGGCCCTTCTCGAGGCCCTTGGCACGGATGCGGTCGAGATTCAAGCCGGCGCCGTCGTCGCGTAACGTCAGCACCAGTTCGTTACCTTCCTGGCGCGCTTCGACCAGGATTTCGCCGAATTCCGTCTTACCGTTGCCGGTACGGACTTCCGGTGTTTCCAGGCCGTGGTCGATGGCGTTGCGCAGCATATGCTCGAACGGCGACACCATCTTTTCCAGCACGGAGCGGTCGATCTCGACGCGGCCGCCGCGCAGTTCCAGGTTCACCTTCTTGCCCGTTTCCTTGCCCGTCTGGCGCACGATGCGGTACATACGCTCGGACAGCGACGAGAACGGCACCATGCGTACGCGCATCAGTTCCTGCTGCAGGTCGCGCGTGAGGCGCGACTGCTGTTGCAGGGCCGAACTGGATTCGTCCAGGTTCTTCAAGAGGTTGTGCTGCACCGTGGCCACGTCGTTCACGCTCTCCGCCATGAAGCGCGTGAGCTCCTGCAGGCGGCTGAAGCGGTCGAACTCCAGCGGGTCGAAGTCAGGCAGGTCATGCGAGTGCGCCATGCGCGACTGCATCTGCGATTCGGCCTGGATTTCAATCTCGCGCAGCTGGCTGCGCAGGCGGGCGACGTTGTCGGTGAGGTCCAAGAGCGAGCGCTTGAGCGCCAGCATTTCCGATTCGATACGGGTACGGGCAATGGCCACTTCACCAGCCTGGTTGACCAGGCGGTCGACGAGGTCGGCGCGCACGCGCACGGTGGTCTTGCCCATGTCGGGGTCGACCAGGCCGAGCGGCTGGGCCGGGCCCGCGGCACGGGGGCCGGCTGCGGGGATAGGCGCAGCAATCACCTCCGCCAGATCCTTGCCCACGACCTGCGGCGCGGCCTCGTCACCTTCCGCGGCAACCGCTTCCGGCTCGCCGTTGACCAAGCGGTCGTGCAGTTCGACGATGGCGTCGTAGTCGACGTCCAGCTCGTCCACCAGGGCCGGCAACAGGCTCTCACCCGCGTTGAGCAGGCGCGACTCCAGGTTGTGCGTGGCCTCGCCCAGGCGCATGGCGCCGGCCATGCGCGCGCTACCCTTGAGGGTATGCAGCGAACGCTTGAGCGAATCCATCGCCGCGGCGGCCTGGCCTTCCTCGCGCAGCTTGCGCAAATCGGCGGCGACCTGCGGCATCAGCTCCTGCGCCTCTTCCAGGAAGATGGGCAGCAGCTGCTCGTCCAGTTCGTCCAGGACAGTGATTTCGGCCAGGCGGTCGCCACCCGGCAGCGCCACGCTGCCCACACCATCCTTGTCGGCGGGCGTCGGGTGGGCCAGACCGCCCAATAGCGTGGCCAGTTCGACGGCGGCAGCTGTGGGTGCGGCTTGCGCCGGCGCCTCGGCAACGGCATGCGGCTCGACGACAATGGCCTCGTCCACCGGGGCCAGCTCGACGTGGCCGATGCCCTGTTCGCCTGGCACCACCTCTTCGCCGCTGAGCAGCGCCGGCTCGATGGTGAGCGGCGTGTCGGCCAGCTCTACATGGGGCGCTTCCAGGTGCGCCATCTCCTCGGCCGCCATCTCGTCCGTGATCGGCTCGGACTCGGGCGCCAGCGGCACCTGGGCCAGTTCCGGCTCCAACAGTGCCACGTCACCCACTTCCACGAAGTCAGGCGACTCGTCCAACAACAGCGGTACGCCGGCGCCATCGTCGATGGACAGCGACTCCGACAGTTCCAGCAGCGCCTCGTCCATGCCCGCTGGTGCGGGCGCAGGGACCTCGACTTCGTCACCCGGTTCGGCCAGAGCGGTGACCGTCAGCTCCGCTTCCGGCACCAGTGTTTCGGCCAGGCTCAGCTCAGCTTCAGCGTCTGCCGCCGCGTGCTCGCCAATGTCGGCATGCTCGCCCACCGGCACTTCTTCCAGCAGCATGGGGGGTTCGGCCAGCGCGGCGCCCAGCGCCAACGCTTCGTCCAGTTCCAGCACCGACTCCTCTTCAGCCGGTTCGACCGGGGACGCGACGTGCTCCTCCGTGCGATCGCCCACATCGGCGTGCAACTCGATATCGAGGTCGTGCGCTTCTTCGTGGCCCACCAATTCGGTTGGGGGCGCGACGACAATGTCCTGCTCCTGCTCCTGCTCCTGCTCCTGCTCCTGCTCCTGCTCGTGCTCTGGCTCTGGCTCTGGCTCTGGCTCTGGCTCTGCGTCCAGCGTCAACTCCAGGTCGAGGCCAGCATCCTGCTCCGGTTCGATGAGCTCGGCAGCCGGTGCCGTTTCGATCGGTTCAATCGGCAAGTCCAGGCTCAGCGCGTCGGCTGCTTCGTGGTCGAGATCCAGGTCCAACTCGTCAAGACGGATATCGGCGTGCGCAGGCACGGCCGCCTCAGCCGGCTCGGCCGGCACTTCCGCCAACGGCTCTACCGCCACGTCGTTGCTGGCCGGCGCTTCCACGATCTGGGCGGCACGCGCCTCGACCAGGTCCTTGAGGCGGTTTGCCTGGGTGGCCAGCATGGCGATAGTCTGCAGCTCTTCGCCTGGCATATGGTAGTGGCTGATCTGGCCCAGCATGACGCCGACCTTGTCGATCGCCACGGATAGCGCCTCGCGATCTTCGTGCGAGGGCTCGTGCTCGTGCTGCTGATGCGCGACCAGGGCCAGCTCGATGGCATGACCCAGCTCACCCAACGTGGTGAAGCCCGTGGTGTTGGCAATGCCGCACAGGGTATGTGCTGCGTGTACAAAGGCCGGGCGCACTTCACCGCGCGCGCCGAAGTCGATAAAGGCGTCGTTCAGCGTGGCGAAGTGGCGGTAGGCCTCGTCCAGGAAAATGCCGAACAGCACGCGCGAAATGACGACATCGCCTATCGTCAGGTCGCCAAGCTCATCATCCGTTGCGACCGGCTCTGTGAGTTCCACATCGGCAGGAAGGTCCAGCGCGGTGTCCGGCTGTGCGTGCTCATGCACTGGCGCGGCAGCGACTTCCTCGTGCCCGATAGCAAGATGGTCGGCTGCCGCCGGCTCGTGCTCGTCTAGGCTCAGGTCCAGCTCGTGCACAGGCTCGGCCGACGGCGCTTCAATATGGACCGGACTAGGTTCGTCCAGTATCAAATCCAGTGGCGCCTCTTCGTGGGTAGGCGCCAGGTCGATCTGTTCATGCCCAGGTTCTGCATGTGCAGGCGTCTCGTGCTCAGGCGCGACGACAGCCAAGTCGGCAACCGGGGCCGGTTCGACAAGCGGCTCCGGCTCGGCGACGGAAGCCGCCGCAGCTTCGGTATGAGCCGGTTCCGGCGCAGGCGCAGCCGCTTCTTCGGGTTCGTCGCCGCTCTTCAGGCGCTCGGCCATGGCGAACAGGGCGCTGGCTTCAACCAAGGCAGAACCGCTCTGCTTGAGCTCTTCCACCCAGCGGGAGAAACTGGCCGACGTGTCGTCGATCAGCTGCAGCAACAGCGGCGTGGCACGGCGCTCTTCCTGCAGCCACTTGTTCAATACCTGCTCGACGGCCCAGGCCACTTCGCCCAGCTGGTTCAGGCCAACCATGCGGCCACTGCCCTTGAGCGTGTGGAAACCGCGCCTCACAACGGTCATCGCATCGCGGTTGGTCGGCTGCTCGCGCACCGCCTGCATATGCTCGCTGATGGTAGCCAGTACTTCCACGGCTTCTTCGAGGTAGACCTCCAGCAATTCCGCATCGACGGCCGCATCGCTGACAGCACCGGGCGCCGCCGCGGCGGCTTCCGCTTCCCTGGGTTCCGCCATGGGTGCTTCGGCGACGTGTTCTGCCTCGAGCTGCGGTACCGGCTCTTCTTCCGCATGGGCGGCGGCCGCAGGTTCCGTGTCCGGCTCCACTTCCAGCTCGGCTGCAATCAGCTCGGCCTCCGTCGGGCCTGCGTCCACTGGCGCCTCGCCACGGATGCGTTGCAGCCAAGGCGCGATGATGCGCGCGCGGTCGGCGTCTTCGCGCTTGATGGCGTCGATATAGAAACCCAGGCTGGAGAAGGCCTCGGCCAGGAACTCCAGTTCATCGCCGGGGGCCGCGTAATCCTCGGCCTGGTTGCGCTTGACGATATCGGCACAGGCGTTAAGCAATGTCAGCGCGTCGCGTTCGTCCAGCATGGTCAGCGCACCGCGAATCTGGCGGATGCTGCCGTCTGTGCCGGCGAGTTCGCCGCGCGTGGCGGAATCGCGGAAGAAATCGTCCAGCACCTGTTCGATCTGCGCCAGGTTGGCCTGGATCTCCTGTGCCACCTGTGTCATCAGCAGGCGTTCCTGGGCGCGGCGCGAGACCTCGTCCAACAGGGTGACTTCCGGCACGCTGGTAGAACCCAACAGGCGCGCCTGCATGGCAGCGGCTTGGGCGGGGAATTCCGTCGATTGCTCGGGGAACACCATCAAGGCGTTTTCCAGCAGCAAGAGCGCCGTAGCGATTTCCAGCGCCTGCTTTTCCTCCGGTACGCCAGCGAGCGCGCCGACCGTACGGGCCAGTTCCACCGCCAGCGGCTTGAAGCCGTTGATGCCCAGCTTGGCGCCGCGCGCCGACAGGTCGGCCAGCTGCTTCTGCACAGAAGCGAGCTTGTCGGTACTGCCGCCACCCACTCGGCTCCAGTTGTCCTTGGCCTGGTTGATCAGCTCGCGCAACTCGCGCGCCGTCTGCATGGCTGCCAACTGCTGGGCGTCGTCTTCCAGGGCACCTGCCGGCAGCAGGCTGGAAAGCTCGAAGGCGCGCCGTACACCCGCGCAATGCGGGCTTTGCGTGTCCATCTTGGCCACGACGTAGAGCACGTCGCGGAACAGGCGTTCAGCCACCTTGGCGCCACCATCGGTGAGGCGCTTGAGCTGCTGGTTGAGGCGGCCGAACAGCGGCTTCAAGTCCACGTCCAGCATGGCCTTGTTGTCCATGCTGCCTTCCACCATGGCCGATGCGGCCCACCAGAAGCCACGCTGCAGCGAGCTGCTCTGGCTGCGTGCCACGGCCAGGAAGGCCTGCATCATCCACTGCCCACCCTCGCGCTGGTCACCCTTGAGCCACTTCAAGAGGCCCGCTTCGAAACGACTGCGCGAATTCTTCAGCAGTTGCGTCAGCGTGGCAGGGTCGAGCGGCAGGGGCGAGAGGCCAGCCGGCAGGTTGCCGGACAGGGGCGGGAAGAACAGGTCGGCACCGGAAGTCTGTGTTTCGCCACGGGTCTGGCGTACGCGCCGGTAGCTGGGCAGCAGCTTGAGCGCGAGGTCGGGCGCGCCGTTGACGAGCGATTCCAGGTATTGCGCGAGGCTGGTCGAGGCTTCGGCCACCGCAGACAGCGTGGCGGGCGGTGCTTCGCCGCGCTCAACCATGCCGACGGAGACTTCCATCTCCTCGGCAAAGCGTGCCGCACCGGCCAGCCCGACCATTTCGACGGCGCCGCGTACCTGGTGCAGATGTGTCTGTGTGAACTTGAGTTCGGCGTTGTCGCCGGTCGTGGCGAATTTATTGAGGCACTGGCGTGACTTGTCCAGGGCCTGGTCGATTTCGCCTTTGACCCAGATCAACGAACCCAGGTCGAATTCCGTTTGCGCGCTCATAGCGTTATGTCCGTCCGGGGCGTAGCGGGCGGCGCAGCGGCCAAGCCGCCGCGCTGTAGTGCTTCTTCAGCCTATTTTGTAGTACATCCGTTCGCCCGGCAGGCGTCGCGTCGGCCCATTGCAGGTGCGGGCAATGGCGCGCGCACCTGGCACGCACCTTCGTGACGTCGACGGCAACCGGCGTACGGCGCCTATTACAGCTTGAAGCCCGCGACCGAGCCCTTCAGTTCGGCAGCCAGGCCTGTCAGCTGGCCAATCTGCACAGCCGTCTGCTTGGTACCCGCCGTCGTCTGCTCGGTAATTTTCAGAATGTCCTGCATCGAGGTCGCCACCTTGTCGGCCAGTTCGCGCTGCGACTGTGTGGCCCGGGCGATCGTATCAATCAGCGCGGCCAGATCGCCGGACACCTGACCGATCTCGCTCAGTGCTTGACCTGCGGCATCGGACAGCTTGGCACCTTCCACCACACCCTGGGTCGACACTTCCATGGCGGCCACGGCATCGTGCGTATCGGCCTGAATGGTCTTCACAATCGCGCCGATCTGCTTCGTGGCTTCGCCGGAGCGTTCGGCCAGTCGCTGCACTTCCTCGGCAACCACGGTAAAGCCGCGGCCTGCTTCACCGGCCGAGGCGGCCTGGATGGCGGCGTTCAGTGCCAGCACGTTGGTCTGCTCGGTAATGTCCGAGATCAGTTCCACGATTTCACCGATCTCCTGCGAGGATTCGCCCAGGCGCTTGATTCGCTTGGCGGTCTCCTGGATGTGTTCGCGGATTTCGTTCATGCCCTTGATCTGGTTCTGCACTGCATCCGTACCCTTCTGTGCGGCCAGCAGTGATTGCTGGGCGACTCGGGCGGATTCGGCCGCACTACCGGACACGTCACCGATGGAGCGGGCAATCGTCTGCACCACCTCGTTGGTGTCCACAATTTCTTCGGACTGGCGCTGGGCGGCTTGCAACAGCTCGCCGGAAATCGCCTGGGCTTGCTGGGATGCCGCCGTCACCTGCTCGGTGGCGCGGTTAATACCGATAATCAGGCTGCGCAGCTCGTCAATCGTGTAGTTCATCGAGTCGGCGATGGCGCCCGTCAGGTCTTCGGTCACCGAGGCGCGTACCGTCAAGTCACCGTCAGCGAGGTCGGACATTTCGTTCAGCAGGCGCAGAATGGCCTCCTGGTTACGCTTGTTTTCGCTCTCCACTTCGGCCCGGCGGCGTTGCGATTCGATGTTGAACACCTGCACCAGGCCGAGTAGCGCCATCAGGGCGAGGATGGCCGACACCACTTCGACGATAACCAGTACCGCAGCGTGGCTCTGGCCTTCGTAGGCCGTGGTCAGCGCCTGCGAGTCGGTCAGCAGCGATTCGCTGTCCTTATAGATGGTCTGGTTGGCAACGCGCGTGTTCACCAGGTTCTGCTGGTTGCGCGAGAAGGCGCCCACGATGGACTCGAAGTCCTTGAACAGGTCGCGGATTTCGGACAGCTTCTTCTTCACGTCGGGATTGGTCGCGGCCTTGAGGTGGTATTCCTCGCTGCCCTCGATCATGCCCTGTAGCGTGTCGTGGAATTTGTTCGTATCGGTACCCAGCAAGAACACCACTTCCGGATCGATGATCTCGCCGCCGAACATGGCGTTGGCATTCTTGGCCATGCGCTGCGTCAGCATCACCTGCTGGTGCGCGAGGTCGATTTCATCGGCCGGAGCGTTCGCTTCCTGCAGCATGGAAACCAGCTGCAGGCTCAATTCCAAGAGCTTGGCATCGTTGCGGTTAATGGCAGCGACGTTCTTCGTCACCGTCACCAGCGTGTTCTTCTGCTTCAGAATGGTTTCGACGCTAGGACGACGCGTGCCGCTCTTGAAGTCGCTATCCCAGGTGCCCTGGATGCGTTTGAGGATCTCCGCCGGCGCGCCGGACGACGAGGGCAGGCGCAGACCGGGAACACCCGTCTTGGCGCCGTTGACCAGCAAGTCCAAGTCCTCGCCGAAGTCGGTATAGGCCTTGTCGAGCAAGGGGAAGGCGCCTTCGTTACCTTGAATGGCCTGGGCGGAAGTACGCGCCAAGCGCTGCGACAGCATCTGCATTTCCGTCGACTTTTCGCGGTACACCGTCTCGTGGCTGGACTCCAGCACCATATAGGTCAGCGATAGGGCGAATACACCGACCGTAATACCGAGCGCCCAGAAGCAGATCTCCTTCTGCTTGTCGACCGCCATATTGCCGATGAAGGGCAGCTTGCGCTCGGCGCCGCTGTCCGTATGCGGCTTGATGCGGTCGATGATGGAGACCGTGCGCAGCGGATCGTACGCCTTGTCCTGCGCTGCAGGGGATTCGGGCTTCTTCATGAAGCCGAGCAGGCCGCCCAACATGCCGCCTTGCTTGCCGGAGGATCCGGCTTCGTTCCCGTCGCTTGATTTGCGATTCAGCGCCATTTCGTGCTTCTCCCTGTCGCTAGCTAGCTATGCCTCTTGGGCAGTTCGTTTAGTCAATGTACGTGCAGGTGCTTACAGCGTACCCACCTGCAGGAATGGGGATTGTTGTACAAGGTCCACGAGGCGCAGTTCGCGCCAATCGCGCCCGTCGGCGTCGCGGCGCGTGGGGCCGCACCAGGGAACAGCCGGGTCGGCAGGCGCCACCTCGGTCATCTGCTCCACATTACGCAGGCCCAGCATGCGGTTCACCAGCAAGGCCGAATTCACGATATGGCGTGGATGGATAAGCAGGAGACGGCTGCTGACGTTCAGCTGCACGGGCTCGTCGCCCAGAAAGCCGGGCAGGTCGACCACGCTGAACAGGTTACCGCGGATGTTGGCGACGCCCTTGAACCAACGCCGCGTGAGCGGCACGTCGATCATTCCGGGCACGGGCAGCACTTCGCTGACGTCGGTCAGGTCGACCAGCCAAGCGCTGTCGCCCACCTGGATGCCCAGCTTGGTGGTGGCGGTGTGCGTGGCCGGCAGCGACTTCAGTCGCGCCACCACGCTTTCCTGGAATTCCCGAAGACTGACCCGTTTCGCCATGACCTGGAGCGCGCCTTATCCGAGTGCGGCAATCTGCTTGAGCAGCTCTTCCGGGTTCACCGGCTTCACCACATAACCGCGCGCGCCTTGGCGCTTGCCCCAGACGATATCCGTCTCCTGCCCCTTGGACGTGCACATGATGATGGGGATGTGCTGGGTAGCATCGTCCTTGGAAATCGTGCGCGTCGCCTGGAAGCCGTTGAGGCCCGGCATGACGACGTCCATCAGGATCAGGTCGGGCATCAGTTCCTTGACGCGCGCCACGGCTTCTTCGCCGCTCTCGAGCGTCATGACCTGGAAGCCGTTCTTGGTCAGCAGTTCGCCGAGAAAATGACGCTCGGTGGGGGAGTCGTCGACAATGAGGATTTTCTTGATGGACATGATGTGTGCCTTTGGCTTGCTTGGGACAGTCGGGATCAGGCCGGATTCGCGTGCGCGCCGACGGCCTGCAGGAGACTGTCCTTGGTAAATGGTTTCGTCAGGTATTCGTCGGAGCCGACCATGCGGCCGCGCGCCCGATCGAACAAGCCGTCCTTCGAGGACAGCATGATGACGGGGGTCGACTTGAACTTGGGGTTCTTCTTGATTAGCGAGCAGGTTTGATAGCCATCAAGCCGCGGCATCATCACGTCGACGAAAATCACGTCGGGATGATGATCGCTGATCTTGGCGAGCGCATCGAAGCCATCCTCGGCGAGGATTACCTCGCAGCCGGCCTGGCCGAGAAAGATCTCCGCACTACGCCGGATGGTATTGCTGTCATCGATCACCATGACTTTCACGCCCGTGAGGCTCTGCATCAACCCTCTCCTAACACCTGCGACGCCCCATTGGCCGCAATGGCGGAAGCAAACATAGCACAATGGCAGTAAAACCACTATGACATGGTCAAGCTTGCGCAATAAACCGTCGTCGCCGTCCAACGAGGGTCGTGCGCATGCAACCGGCCGAACGGAATACCCGCCCGTAACGACATTATGCTCGGTCGATTTTGCAACCAAGCGCCGTCATGAGCAAATACTAATTCCGCACGCAATCGGGAAAACTGCCGGGCGCGCAACAATCGCCGGCGCGGGGAATTCCCTTACGGCCAACAATTCGAGGGACGGAGCACAAACAAAATGCCCCGACCAAGGGGAGAAAGGTCGGGGCCCAAAGACCCGGCATGCACGCCGGGTGCCCGCTCAGGGAGGGAATAGCGGGAGGTGTGTGTCGCACCTGCGGCTGAGAGCCCCTCACAAGCAATTAAGTTCCAGGCGCTCCGTCTTCCGGCTGCAAGGCATCGCCAAACCAGCGCCCCACCACCGCCTCGACTTCCTCCATGCCCGTCTTCTTCAGGCTGGAGAACAGCTGCACGGTGCATTGCGGCCAGGTATCGAGCTCGTCGCGCACAGCTTTCAGCGTCTTGTTCTGGTCCTGGCGCGACAGCTTGTCGGCCTTGGTCAGCAGCACGTGTACGGGGCGGCCGGTGGGGATGAACCAGTCCAGCATGCGCACATCAAGCGGCTTGAGCGGATGGCGTGCGTCCATCATCAGCACGAGGCCGATCAGATTGGGCCGCGTGGCGAGGTACTGCCCCAGCAGGTGCTCCCAGTGCGCACGTATCGCTTCCGGCACCTCGGCGTAGCCGTAGCCCGGCAGGTCGACCAGGAAGCGGCCCTGGCCGAAGTCGAAGTAGTTGATGTGCTGCGTGCGGCCCGGCGTCTTCGACACAAAGGCGAGCCGCGTGCGGTTGGCCAGCGTATTGATGGCGCTCGACTTGCCCGCATTGGAACGGCCGGCGAAGGCGACCTCGACCCCGTCGGACGGCAGCATGTGCAGGTCGTTGACGGTGGTGTGAAATTTAAGCTGGCTGAACAAGGACATGGGATATCGGCATGGCGGCCGCGTTGTGCCTTAGGCGACACAGCTGCAGCCCGCTTTTGCGGTGTAAGGAGGTTCGGATAGAATACCAGCTTTGTATGCATGCTCGCTGGCACGGCGAAGGAATGCGTGCCGCCAGAACACCTGACAACCGGCGACATCGCCGTAACGGAACGTCAACTAGGAGTTACACATGAATCGTAACGCGCTGGCAGCTCTCTTCGGGATCGCGGCCACCTTCGCCTTCGCAGCGGACGCACCTTCCACCGCCGCCAAGGCCGATCCGGCCAAGGGAAAGGCCATCGTCGACACGGTTTGCGCTGCCTGCCACGGCGCCGACGGCAACAGTGCCGCCTCGGCCAACCCCAGCCTCGCCGGCCAGCACGCCGAATACCTGTACACCCAGTTGAGCGCCTTCAAGAAGGGCGAGCGCAAGAACGCCACCATGTCGGGCATGGCTGCCACGCTGTCGGACGACGACATGCACAACGTTGCCGCCTACTTCAGTGAGCAGAAGCCGAAAGAGCGTGCCGGCACCGACAAGGCCCTGATCGAAGCGGGCCAGAAGCTCTACCGCGGCGGCAATGTTGCCAAGGGCCTGCCTGCCTGTATGGCTTGCCACGGCCCGAATGGCGCGGGCATCCCCGTGCAGTACCCGCGCCTGGCCGGCCAGCAACAGGCCTATATCGTCGCCCAGCTCGCCAACTTCGCAGCCAACACGGATCGCAAGAACCAACCCATGCACGACATCGCCAGCAAGCTGAGCGAGGCTGATGCCAAGGCCGTGGCCGAGTACATCGCCGGTCTGCGCTAATCCTTAAATCCCAGGCCCTCGTTGCCGCGAGGGCCTGACGCGCTGACCGGTAGTGCATGTTCGCTACCCCCAGCAACGGTATCCAAAGTGCGTGACTTCTCCTTCGGGCGTGCGCTATACGAGCTGCTCAGCTCGATGCGCTTCGCCATCTCGCTGCTGGTCATCATCGCCATCGCGGCCGTCGTCGGCACCGTGCTGCTGCAGAACCAGCCCTATACCGACTACATCGTCCTGTTCGGCGAATTCTGGTTCAAGCCCTTCGAGGCGATCGGCCTGTTCGATGTCTACCATGCCGGCTGGTTCCTTGCGATGCTGGCCTTCCTGGTCACGTCCACCTCGCTGTGCATCTACCGCCACACGCCGGGCATCGTGCGCGACATCCGCCACTACCGCGAGAAGGCCGCCGTCAAGTCGCTGCGCGCCATGGCGCACAAGGCCGAATACGCCTTTGCTGGCGACAAGCCCGCCGCCGCGCAGGCGCTGGCCGACTGGTTCGGCCGCCAGGGCTATCGCGCCAAGCTGGTGGAACGCGAGGACGGCCTGATGCTGTCCGCCAAGAAGGGTAGCCTGCAGCGCCTGGGCTATGTCTTCGCGCACACGGCCATCGTGGTGATCTGCATCGGCGGCCTGCTGGACGGCAACGTGCCGCTGAAGCTCGCGCAGATGACGGGCAGCAAGGTCATCGAAACGCGCAACCTGCCGGCCAGCCAGATCGCTGCCAAGAGCCGCCTGAGCCCAGGCAACCTGTCCTTCCGCGCCAATATCGACCTGCCCGAAGGCAGCATGGGCGACGTCGCCTTCCTCAACTCGGGGCGCGGCTACTTCGTGCAGGACCTGCCCTTCGTGCTCAAGCTCAAGCAGTTCCATATCGAGCACTACACGACGGGCCAGCCCAAGCTGTTCGCCAGCGATATCGAAGTCACCGACAAGGCCACGGGCAAGGTCGTAAGCGGCACCGTGCAGGTGAACCACCCGCTGGTCGTGGACGGCATCGCCATCTACCAATCCAGCTTCGGCGATGGCGGCTCGCCCATCCAGTTCACCCTATGGAACTGGTCGGGCCAGGGCACCATGGCCGAGCCCTTCAAGGGCACCTCGCAGAACACCCTGCCCATCACGCGCGGCGGGCGCAACTACACGCTGGAGTTCGGCGACTTCCGCACCTTCAATATCGAGAACACCGATCAGGCGCCCGCCCCGGGCAGCAAGGGCATGGATCAGCGCCTGGAAGACGCACGCGAAGTGAAGGCCAAGCGCCACGTGAAGAACGTGGGGCCGTCCATCCAGTTCAAGGTACGCGATGCGCAAGGCCAGGCACGCGAATACCTGAACTACCTCGCCCCGTTCGAGCTGGACGGCAGCCTCTACCTGTTGAGCGGCATGCGCACCGAGCCGACGGCACCGTTCAGCTACTTCCGCATCCCGCTCGATGGTGATCTGAAGCCCGACACCTTCATGCGCTTCCGCGCCATGCTGATGGACTCGTCGAGCTGGCACGAATTGACACAGCGTGCCGCAAGCCGTTTGAACACATCGACCAGCAATGCGGATATACGGCAAGGACTGGAGCAGGGCCTGTACGTCGTGCTACAGCATTACGCGCATGGCGGCGACGCAGAACTGGAAGACTTTATCGCCAAGCAGTTCACGCCGGACCGCCAGGAAGGCGCCAAGCGCGCCACGGGCGAGCTGCTGCGCCGCATCGCCATGGAAGCGATGATGATGGCGCAGGAGCGCGCTGGCCAACCGGTGCCGGACTTCACGCAGGTGGACGAGAAGCGCGACACGCTGCTGCTCAACTGTATGATCGCCCTGAGCGACAGTTTTGCCTACGGCAGCGACTTCTACCTGCAACCGCTGAGCTTTACGCAGGTCCAATCGAGCGG
>JAFAKZ010000154.1 GCA_019234745.1 Burkholderiales bacterium | reverse complement strand
TGTTGGTGCCCAGGAGAAGACTCGAACTTCCACGGTATTGCTACCGCTAGGACCTGAACCTAGTGCGTCTACCAATTCCGCCACCTGGGCTTCGAACTTGCTGCTTTGCGTTGTTTCGTTTGCATCGCAGCGCGTCGAGAGATGCGCATTATAGAGAGTAATTACCCTGTGTCAACTATGAATACGAAGAAAAGCACAAAAAAAGCCCGCCTACCCAAGGCTGCACAACGCTTGCGCGAGGCAGATCCCCATTATGAACAAGAACTTGGCAAGTATTCGCAGCCCCTGCCGAGCCGTGCCTATTTATTGCAGATTTTGACGGAAAGAGGGGCGCCGACCTATCCGGACGAGTTGGTGAGCATGTTCGCGATCCAGCCGGACGAGGCGGAATTCTTCAGCCGGCGCCTGAATGCCATGGCGCGCGAGGGCGAGGTGGTGATCAACCGCAAGGGTGCCATCTGTATCGCGGACAAGCTGGACCTGATCAAGGGCCGCATCCAGGGCCATGCCGATGGCTTCGGCTTCGTGGTGCCGGACGATGGTTCGGACGACCTGTTTATCAGCCCCAAGGAAATGCACAAGGTGCTGCACGGCGACCGCGTGATGGCGCGCGAGATCGGTGTGGACCGCCGCGGCCGGCGCGAGGGCAAGATCGTCGAGGTGCTGGAGCATGTGAACAGCCGCCTGGTTGGGCGTCTGTTCGTGGAGCGCGGCGTGCGCTATGTGCGCGCGGAAGAGAAGCGCATCAACCAGGAAATCATGCTGTCGCCTGAGGGTGGCCTACCGGCCCAGCCGGGGCAGGTGGTGGTGGTCGAACTGGTGTCGCAGCCCAGCAAGTACGGCCAGCCCATTGGCCGCATTGTGGAAGTGCTGGGTAACTACGCCGACCCGGGTATGGAGATCGAGATCGCGCTACGCAAGCACGATCTGCCGCATGAGTTCTCGTCGGCGGCCGAGGCGCAGGCGCGCAAGACTTCGCCGAAGGTGTTGAAGAAGGATTGGACGACGCCGGAAGGGCTGAAGCGCGTGGACCTGCGCGATATGCCGCTGGTGACCATCGACGGCGAGACGGCGCGCGACTTTGACGATGCCGTGTATGCCGAGAAGGAAGGGCGCGGCTGGCGCCTGGTCGTGGCGATCGCGGACGTTAGCCATTATGTGCGGCCCAAGGACGCACTGGACCAGACGGGCTACGAGCGTGGCAATTCCGTCTACTTCCCGCGCCGCGTCATCCCCATGCTGCCGGAGCAGCTCTCCAACGGCATCTGCTCGCTCAACCCGGACGTGGAACGCTGCTGCATGGTGTGCGATATGCACGTCGACGCGAAGGGTGATGTGAAGAAGTATCGCTTCTACCCGGCGGTCATGCTGTCGAAGGCGCGCTTCACCTATACAGAAGTATGGGAGATTCTGGAGGACCCGACGGGCAAGGCGGCGAAGGCACGCAAGGGCCTGGTGCCGCATCTGCAGACGGCCTACGACTTGTTCAAGGTATTGCTGAAGGCGCGTCAGGGGCGTGGCGCCATCGACTTCGAGACGACCGAAACGCAGATGATCTTCAACGAGGCGGGCAAGATCGACCGCATCGTGCCCGTTACGCGCAACAACGCGCATCGGTTGATCGAGGAGTGCATGCTGGCGGCCAACGTGTGCGCGGCCGATGTACTGGGCAAGCACAAGCATATGGCGCTCTACCGTGTGCACGAGGGGCCGACGGAGCGCAAGCTGGAGAATCTGCGCCGCTTCCTCAACGAGCGCGGCTTGTCGCTGGGTGGCGGGGACGACCCGCAGGCCAAGGACTACGCCAACCTGATGGAGCAGGTGAAGGGCCGGCCCGATACGGGGCTGCTGCAGACCATGCTGCTGCGCTCCATGCAGCAGGCCGTCTACAGCCCTGAGCAGCTGGGCCACTTCGGCCTGGCCTACGAGGCCTACACGCACTTTACCTCGCCCATCCGTCGCTACCCTGATCTGCTGGTGCACCGCGCCATCAAGGCGATCCTGGCCGGTGAAACCTATAAGCCGGGTAACTGGGAAGAGATCGGTGCGCACTGTTCGATGACAGAACGCCGCGCCGACGAGGCCACGCGTGATGTGGAGAATTGGCTGAAGTGCTACTACATGCGCGACCGCCTGGGCGAGGTGTTCGAGGGCGTCGTGTCTGCAGTCACCAGCTTTGGCCTGTTCGTGATGCTCGACGGCATGTTCGTGGAGGGCCTGGTGCATATCTCGGAACTGGGTGCTGACTACTTCCACTATGACGAAGCCAGTCACACGCTGCGCGGCGAGCGCACGGGCAAGTCCTATGGGATTACCGACAAGCTCACGGTGAAGGTGGCGCGTGTCGACCTGGAAACCAGCAAGATCGACTTCACCATGGTAGAGACGGGTGCACGGGGCGCGGTAACAAGCCCGGCTGATCGCGCAGGTGCGCGTGTCGACAGCCGGCGGGCGGATAAGCGTGACGGGCGTGATGGGCGCGACAGGGGGCAAGCACCGCGTGCCGCGTCGCCCTATGCGGCGCCCAAGGCAGGTGGAAAGCACAAGTCGAAGTCGCACGATGCGCGGCCAGGTGCTAAACCGTCAGTAGGTGATCGTGCTGGGAGTAAGCGCACCGATGACCGCCTTGGCCGCTCGACCAAGCGTGAGGACGTGACGATACGCGCGCCGAAATCCAAGCAGCCCTACGACAACGAGCCAATGATGTTCGTACGGCCGCCGATGCCGGAAAAGG
>JAFAKZ010000002.1 GCA_019234745.1 Burkholderiales bacterium | reverse complement strand
TGCGTAGGCGCTTCGCCCAGCTGCGCCAGATAAGCGTCCGCCAGGCTACCTTGGCGCTGCAGGGCATCGACCGGCCCTTCGAATACGGTCTCGCCCAGATTGACGATGCAAACGCGCCGGCACAGCGCTTCGATCTCGTGCAACTGGTGCGTGGAGAAGATGATGGCGGCGCCTGCCATCTGCTGCTCGCGCATGAAGTCGAGCACCAGTCGGGCGCCCAGGATGTCGAGCCCCGTGGTCGGTTCGTCCAGGATTAGCACATTGGGGGAGTGGACGACGGTGCGTGCGATCAGTGCGCGCTGGCGCATGCCGGCGGAAAGCGAGTCGGCGCGCTTATCGGCGTAGCTCGCCATGTCCAGCCGCGTCAGCAGTTCATCGATGCGGGCAGCCAAGGCGCGCCCATGCATGCCATGCGCTTCGCCGAAATAGCGGATGTTCTCGCGCACCGTCAGGCGGCCGTACAGCCCGGTGGAGCCGGACAGGAAACCGAAGCGCCGGCGCGCCGTCTCGGGATCAGCTACCAGGTCGATACCGTCGACCAGCACCTGGCCCGCGCTTGGCGCTAGCGCGGTGGACAGCATGCGTAGTGAAGTCGTCTTGCCCGCGCCATTCGGTCCGAGCAGGCCTAGGATTTCGCCGGCGCCGCACTGGAAGGAAACGTTGCGCACGGCGTGAAACCAGCCACCGTCCTCGCGTACATCGGTTCCCCTTGGCGCCTCGCTACGCTTTGGCAGCTTGAAGCGCTTGGATAGCGACTTGACCTCGACCATCGATACCTTCCTCCCTAGTGTGGATTCTTTTCTACGGTCGTGACGCGCGGCAGCCATAGGCGGAAGCAGGAGCCCTTGTCGACCTCGCTCTCCAGTTCGATATCGCCCCCCATATTGCGTGCCGCATTGCGCGCTATGTGCAGGCCCAGCCCGGTGCCGCCCACGCCCGCGACGGCACCCAGCCGCACGTGCTTGCCGAACACGTGTTCGTGCTCTTCGGGTGGGATGCCGACGCCATAGTCGATCACGTCGATCCATCCCCGTCTGTCGTCGTGGCCGATTTGTAGCGTGATCGGATGGCCAGGCGGGGAGTACTTCAAGGCGTTGTCGACCAGGTTCGACAGCACAAGCGTGAGCATGGCGGCGTCGCCTTCTACCAAGACGGGCTCGTCTGGCGCCGGGCAGTGGATCAGGCCGCTCGACAGCGGCAGATGTTGGTCCACGCATGTCTTGGCCAGCACGTGTAGGTCCAGGCGCTCACGCATGACGACCTCGCCTTGCGCGGGCACGCGTTCTTCGCCCAGGAAGGTGTCGATCAGGTTGGTGAGGCGCTGCACGCCGCGCCGTATCTTCTGCATAGGGGGCGACAGCGTGGCCACATCGGCACCATGCTGCAGCAGGATGCGCTGCGCCGTGGCGTCGATAATGGCGAGCGGCGTGCGGAACTCGTGTGACACCATGGCGACGAACTGGCGCTGCACGGCCAGAGCCTCCCTTTCCTTGGCCAGTGCCAGGCGCAGCTGTCCCTGCAGTTCTTCGCGCTCGGCCACCTCCATCAGCAGCGCCGCATTTGCGCGCTCCAGCGCCTTGGTGCGTTCGATCACCCGCTGTTCCAGCTCGCGCTCATTTTGTATCGAGGTACTGAGGGTTACCTGATCGGCCGTGCGCCGAGCGTGCTCGGCCAGCCTGGCCCGTTGTGCCAGCCCCGCATTGATCAACACCATATGGATGGCCGAGGTCAGCAGAGGCAAGTAGTCGAGCAGCACATAGTTGCCGATCCACCCCAAGGCCCGCATCATCAGCAGGATGGCGCTCAGTACGAAGGCAGTGAAAGCCGTGAGGTACAGCAGTAGTTCGCGCCTACCGCGCAGCAGCAGCCAAATGGCCAGCGACTCGATGGCGACCAGTTGGACGATGCCGACGAACACTGTTGCACGACCCAGGTAGGGGGCCCAACCCAGGCTTACCAGCACACCATAGCCAAGTATGCCGGTGGCCACGGTGTTGTTGAGCAGATTGAAACGTGTCAGGTGGCGGCGGAAGCGGAATAGCCAGCCGAAGAAGAAGCCCAGTGTGCTCAGCTGCACCAGGGCGATGCCTTTTTGCAGGTGATCCGCCAGCCCCGGTATGTCGGGCACCATGGGTTCCGCATAGCCGCTCATGAAGGCGAAGGAGATGCCGTTCACGAGCACGTAGCCGGAATAGGTCAGGTGCAAGGGTTCGCGCAGCCAGATCCAGAACACCAGATTGAAGCCGATCACGAGCAGGGCCATGCCGAAATAGGCGCCGTAGATATTGCCCTGCAGACTGGCGAGCTGCACCAGGTTACCGGCGCGCCACGGCCTAAGCCGGATTTGCATCGTGCTGTCGGTGTGCACGCGCAGGTAATACCATTGTTGGCCGCTGCCGTCGCCATCGAGTGAAAACACGAAGTTGTGGTGGGGCAGAGCGCGCGTGCCGGCTGGCAGCAGATTGCCCTCGCGTTGCGCGGCATAGCCGTTGTGGCGTGGGCTATACAGCGTGACTTCGTCGAGCACGGCCGGCGACACCTCCAGCAGCCAGTCACCGGGACGCGTGCCGCTGTCGAAGCCAAAGCGCAGCCAGATGGCATCATGCGTGTAGCCCAGCGCCATATCTGGTGCGACAGGCGTAAAGTTGCGCGACTGTGCGGCAGACGCCACGGCCTCGACGCCCATCTTGCCCGTCACATCACGCAGCATCGACAGGCTGCCGATCTCGCCTTCCTCGCTGGGCAGGTCGGCCGCCATTGCCGCTCCGGCAAAGACAATCGACAACACCACAAGATAAAAAAGTTGCGCCGGTGTCTTCAAGGGCTGGTCACGCAAGAACGGTTCTTTATAATGGTTCAAATGTACAAATCACTGAGAGCTTAGCGCCGTGAGCCAAGCCTTGCATGTTGTGGTCGTCGAAGACGATCCGGACCTACGCGAAGAGATCGTCATCGGGCTCGGCGCCCTCGGTTTCGATTGTATCGGCGTTTCCGACGCGCCTTCACTATACCGGCAATTGGTCGTGCGCCGCCCGGAGATCGTGGTACTGGACGTGGGCCTGCCCGGCGAGGACGGTTATTCCATCGCCGCCCACCTGCGTCTGACGCCCCATATCGGCATCGTGATGCTGACGGCGCGGGGCGGCGTGGAAGATCGTGTGCGCGGCCTGGATGGCGGTGCCGATGCCTACCTGATCAAGCCCATCTCGCTGGAAGAGCTTTCGTCCACCCTGCGTTCGCTGGGTCGGCGCCTGGCTGTGCGCGTAGCGGAAGACACGACGCCAAGTTGGCGCCTGGATGCAGGCGGCTGGGTATTACGCGATCCGACCAATAAGTCCGTCGTGCTGACGGCCACGGAACGCATCCTAGTCGAGCGCCTGATGGCCAGGCCCGGCGAGGTGGTGGGCCGCGACGACCTGATGGCGGCCTTGGCTGAAGACAGCCCGGACTACGACCCGCACCGCCTGGACGTGCTGCTGTCGCGCCTACGCCGCAAGATGACGGATGCGGGGCTGGAAATGCCCATCCACGTGGTGCGCGGTATTGGGTATATGTTCCGGCATCGTTGAGGGGCGCACGACTTCGAGCGTCTCGGCGACCTAGGGCAGTTCGGTAGGCGCTACCCTATGGTGGGGCGGGTTCGCAAAGCAACCCGCCCTGGCAATTGGGCATCTGCCGCTTCAACGCTTGAGCAGTTTCCCGCCATCCAGGCGAATCTTGTCGCCGGCTGCCAGTTTCGGCCTATGCGTGAAGTCGGCATTGGCCGTCGTTCCGTCATAAAGCTGGTAAGCAACCTGCCAATGTCTGGCGGGCTTGGCCTTTTTCCGCTTGCCCGCCTTCTGGGCATCGTCCTTTACGCCCGTCACCAAGCCACAGCGATTGAGGCACTTCAGGCCCGCATCGCGCTCCGCACTTGCCGCCAACAGGGCGCGCTTGCGGTCCGTCTGCGCAGCATTGCGGCAGGCGCCAACTACGCCCGGTGCGCGCGTCTTACACATTTTCATCTCGTCCTGGAACTTTGCGGCGATGCGCGTTTTCTCAGCGTTGTAGTGATCGAGCAACAGGTCGCTGGCTTGCGCCAGGACAGTGCTCAGGGCAAGCAGGGTCGACAGAGCAAGGGTAGTGCGGCGGGTAGGGAGCATCGTGCGGGCGGGGAAATAGATAGGGCGTCGTCATGATAATGCATAAAAGAGAACGAATGTTCTCTTTCTTGGGTGGCGTGTGATTTATGCCTCACGAGGGAAGCGCTGCAAAAGTCCGCGTGCGAGCGTCAGCGAGGCTCCCTCGCGGCGGCGAGGGCGGGGGGAGTAGAATCAATCAACGATAACTCGTTGATTTTCTAGTAGCCTAAAGCGCACGGCTCCGCCGGGCGAAGGCTGAAGTTTCAGATTGCCACCTTTTGCAGAGCTTCCCTAGGCCTTGCTGAATGGCCCAAGCACCACCATCTGGCGGGCAAGGTGGATTTCATCGCCCCGCAACGCTAGAATGCCCCGTTTATTTTCAATCGCTTTCCTGGGTTCCCACATGTCTGTGACTACTGCTACCGCCGCCGCGGCACAACCGTCCGCCACCGGTATCGAGGCGATCATGGCCTCGCCCATCCCGATGATGGTCGTGATCTTCGTGCTGTTCTACTTTCTGATCCTGCGCCCGCAGCAAAAGCGCATGAAGGAACAGCAGGCGATGATCAACGCCATCGGCAAGGGCGACGAAGTGGCGACGACGGGCGGCGTGATCGGCCGCGTGGCCAAGGCGGGCGAGCAGTACCTGACGCTGGAAATCGCTGATGGCGTGGAGATCGTCGTACAGCGTGCCGCCGTGTCGACCAAGCTCGAAAAAGGCACGCTCAAGGCGCAACGTTAAGTCCCCGGGCAGTCTCGGCTGCCCTAGTTCATCCGGCCCCGCGCCGCATCGGTCCTACTTATCATGAACCGTTATCCCATCTGGAAATACGTGCTGATCGGCATCGCCCTCGTGGCGTCATTGCTGTATGCCGTACCCAATATCTACGGCGACAGCCCGGCCGTACAGGTTTCTGCCGCGCACTCCAGCACGCCCGTCACCACGCAGACGGTCGATACGATCCAGAAGCTCCTGGCTGACAACAAGATCGCCGTGACCGGCATCAAGTTCGACGGCAAGAGCGTACGTGTGAAGCTGCATGACGCGGAAAGCCAGCCGCGCGCGCGCGAGTTGATCCAGTCCACATTGGGCGATAGCTACGTTGCCGCACTGACGCTGTTGAGCAACACGCCGCCCTGGATGGAATCGGCCGGCGCCAAGCCCATGGCCTTGGGTCTGGACTTGCTGGGTGGTGTGCATTTCATGTTCGAAGTGGACATGGACGGCGCCCTGAAGAAGACGCTGGATAGCGTCGCCTCGGACGTACGCCATGGCCTGCGCGAAGAGAAGATCCGCTATGCCAGCGATGCCGTCCGTGTCATCGGCCAGACGGTGGAAGTGCGCCTGCGTGATGCGGAGTCCATCGCCGCCGCGCGCCACGTGTTCGCCAAGGAACTGCCGAATATGCAGATCGGCAACCGCGACGACGTGACCCTGGTGCTGTCCTACACGCCGCAGGCACTGCAGAAGCTGCAGGCAGATGCGATTGCGCAGAACCTGGGTGCGCTGCATAACCGGGTGAACGCGCTGGGCGTGGCCGAGCCACTGATCCAGCAGCAGGGCGCCAACCGCATCGTAGTGGAGCTGCCTGGCGTACAGGATCCGGCCCAGGCCATCAAGATCATCGGCAGCACCGCTTCGCTCGAAGTGCGCATGTCCGAGCACGATCAGAGCATGATGGCCGCTGCGCTGGCGGGCAATATCCCGACCGGCTACGACCTGCTCGATGTGATCGGCTCGCGTGCCGACAAGCTGGGCGCCAAGGTGCTGGTGAAGCGCGAAGTCGAACTGACGGGCAATGACATCACCAAGGCCGATGCGGCGTTCGACTCGCAGACCAACGAACCCATCATCAGCATGGGCCTGAATTCGCACGGCGCCTCCATCTTCCGCCAGCTCACGCACGACAACATCGGCAAGAACATGGCCATCGTGTTGGTCGAGAATGGCGTGGGCAAGGTCATTACCGACCCCACCATCCGCGGCGAATTGGGCTCCAACTTCCAAATCTCCGGCGGCGGCATGACAACGGAAGAGGCCAACGATATCGCCATTCTGGTGAAGTCCGGCGCGCTGGCAGCACCGATGAACCTGGTGGAAGAGCGCACGATCGGCCCGAGCCTGGGTAAGGAAAATATCCTGAAGGGCCGCCAGTCGGTGATCTACGGCTTTATCGCCATCACCCTCTTCATGGCCTTCTACTACCGTGTGTTCGGCCTGACGGCCGCCGTGGCACTTGCCGTCAACCTCTTGTTCCTGGTCGCCTGCCTCTCGCTGCTCGGCGTGACGATGACGCTGCCCGGCATCGCCGCTATCGCGCTGACGCTGGGTATGGCTATCGACTCGAACGTGCTGATCAACGAGCGTATCCGCGAGGAAGTGCGTGGCGGCATGCCGCCGCAATCGGCCATCAGCGCCGGTTACGAGCATGCTTTCGCAACGATTCTCGACTCCAATATCACCACGCTGATCGCCGGCCTCGCGCTCTTGATCTTCGGTTCCGGCGCCGTGCGCGGCTTTGCCTGGGTGCACTGCCTGGGTATTGCGACCTCCATGTTCTCGTCGGTCTTCGTATCGCGCGGCGTGGTCAACCTGATCTACGGATATCGCCGCAAGGTGAAGTCCTTGGCTGTCTAAAGGAGAACGACCATGTTTGAGGTCTTCCATTTCAAGAAAGACATCCCGTTCATGAGCTACGGGAAGATCACTACGACGATTTCGCTCGTGACCTTCCTGCTGGCCGTGTTCTTTCTCATCACGCGCGGACTTAACCTGAGCATCGAGTTCACGGGTGGCACCAACGTCGAAGTGCGCTTCAGCCAGGCTGTGGATACAAGCGTGGTGCGCCAGCAGGTCGAAGCACTGAATATCGGCGGCAACCACCGCCAGATTCAGGTGCAGGCACTGGGTACGACGCGCGACATCCTGATCCGTCTGCCCAATGTGCAGAGCGCTGGCGCCAAGGATGCAGCGAGCGGCCAGCTTGCCGAGATAGTCAAGGCGGAACTGCGCAAGACCGATCCGGCCGTGGAAATCCGCAGCGTCAGCTTCGTGGGGTCCACGGTGGGCGACGAGCTGCTGTCCAATGGTCTGATCGCGCTGACCATTGTCTGTCTCGGCATCGTTGCCTACCTGGCCATCCGCTTCGAGTGGCGCTTCGCCGTATCGGCCATTCTGGCCAATATGCACGACGTGGTTATCATTCTGGGTGTCTTCGCCTTTCTGCAGTGGGAGTTCTCGCTCACCGTGCTGGCCGCCGTGTTGGCTGTGCTGGGTTATTCGGTGAACGAATCCGTCGTGGTGTTCGACCGTATCCGCGAAAACTTCCGCAAGGCGGGCATGCGTGGCCGTTCGGTCCCCGAGATCATCGACAACGCCATTACGGCCACCACCAGCCGTACCGTGATCACACACGGCTGTACGGAAATGATGGTGCTGTCCATGTTGTTCCTCGGTGGCGAGAGCCTGCATTACTTCGCTTGGGCCCTGACCATCGGTATCATGTTCGGTATCTATTCGTCCGTGCTGGTCGCATCGCCGCTGCTGCTGCTCATGGGTGTGACGCGCGACAATATGGTCAAGCAGGTACGCGTGAAGGAAGAGGCGGTCGTTTGACCAGCCGCTGAGCGCCAGTATCGCTTTGTGCGACCGCCTAGCGCGGTCGCGCTGTTTTCTAGCAAGGGCCCGCTATCGTGGAATTCAGCTTCATCGACCTGTTCCTGCACCTCGACAAATATCTCGCCTTCATGGTCACGCACTATGGGGCTTGGGTATACGGTTTCCTGTTTGCCGTCATCTACTGCGAGACGGGCCTGGTCGTAACCCCTTTCCTGCCTGGCGACACGCTGCTTTTCGTGGCGGGCGCCGTGGCGGCAACGGGCGGCATGAATCCCTGGATGCTGGTCGCAACGCTATTTCTGGCGGCGGTGTTGGGTGACTCCAGCAATTACTGGCTGGGTCGGATCGTCGGCATACGCTTGTTCAGCAATCCCGATTCGCGCCTGTTCCGACGCGACTACCTGGATCAGGCTCATGCCTTCTATGAGCGCCACGGCGGCAAGACGGTGGTACTGGCGCGCTTCGTTCCTGTCGTACGTACCTTCGCGCCCTTCGTGGCCGGCATGGGTACCATGCCCTACGTCCGCTTCCTGTCCTTCAGTGTGGCCGGTACGGTGGCCTGGGTGGGCGGCCTTGTTTTCGCGGGCTATGAGTTCGGCAATATCGAGTTCATCAAGCGCAATCTGTCTATCATCGTGCTGGTTGGCGTGGCGGCTGCCTTGTTGCCCGTTCTCTGGCGCGTGCTAACGGCCAAGTTCACGAGCCCGCGCTCGATTTGAGTAGCAATGACTGAATCGTTTCACACCGACAAGCGGCAGGTGCGCCGCTCCTTCGATCGTGCCGCCACCAGTTACGACGCGGCCGCCGTGCTGCAGCGCGAAGTCGCCGACCGCATGCTGTCGCGCTTGGACTTGGTCAAGCTGCAGCCGCAGCGCGTGCTCGACGCAGGCAGCGGCACAGGCTACGTGAGTGGCAAGCTGCGCGAACGCTACGCGGACGCGCGCCTGATCGAACTTGATCTGGCGCCATCGATGCTCAAGGTGTCGGCTGCCAAGGGGGGCTGGCTGGGCAAACTGTTCGGCAAGGGCAGCTGGCAGGTTTGCGCCGACCTGGAGTCCATTCCGCTGGCAGCGGGGTCGGTGGAGATGATCTGCTCCAGCCTCGCTATCCAGTGGCTGAACGAGCCCGATGCCGCCTTCCGCGAATTCCATCGCCTGCTCAAGCCCGAGGGTCTCTTGATGTTCAGCACCTTCGGCCCCGATACGCTGACGGAGCTGCGCCAGGCCTTTGCCAGCACGGACGACCGCCCGCACGTGAACCGTTTCATCGATATGCACGATCTGGGCGATGCGCTGGTGCAGGCTGGCTTTGCCAATCCGGTCATGGACATGGAAAAGATCGTCCTGACCTATGCCGACATCAAGGCCGTGATGCGTGACCTTAAGTCCATCGGTGCGCACAATGTCGCCTTTGGGCGCGCGCGCGGCTTGATGGGAAGGCATGCCTTCGAGCGCGCCGAGGCGGCTTACGACAAGCTGCGCCGCGATGGCCGCCTGCCTGCCACCTTCGAGATCGTCTACGGCCATGCCTGGAAGCCGCAACCTAAGCCGGGTTTTGTAGATGGCCGCCAAATTATTGAATTTCGGCCCCGTACGAAGTAATTTCCGCAGTTTTATCGGCGATTGCGGGTACGGGATAAGTTGTTTTGCATCGAACTGAATAACGCCATGCCTGCAACCAGCTACTTCATCACCGGCACCGACACGGAAGTCGGCAAGACCGTCGTCACCTGCGCCATGCTGCGCGCCTTCGTTGCCAAGGGTGCGCGCGCCGTCGCCATGAAGCCCGTCGCATCGGGCTGCCTGGTCAACGCCGATGGCGGTTTGGACAACGAGGACGTTCTGGCGCACGCGGTGGCGGCCAATGTCGCGGCCCCGCGTAATCTCGCCAACCCCTACGCATTTCTTCCTCCGATTTCGCCACATCTGGCGGCCCGCGAGGCCGGCGTCGCCATCGATATGGATCATTTGGTGCGCTGCCATGGTGAACTGCGCGAGCTGGCCGACGTCGTGCTGGTGGAGGGGGCGGGCGGCTGGTTGGCGCCCTTGGACGAGTCGCGCACCATGGCCGATCTAGCCAAGGCCATGAACATCCCTGTGGTGCTGGTCGTGGGCTTGCGCCTGGGTTGTCTGAACCACGCCATGCTCACGGAAGAGGCGATTCTCGCCCGCGGCGTACGCCTCGCTGGCTGGGTCGCGAATCGCGTCGATCCCCATATGCGCAATGCAGATGACAACCTGGCGTATCTCCAAAGCCACATCGCCGCGCCTTTATTGGGTGTGCTGCCTCATCATCCTGGCCTCCATGCGGCACCGCAAGCCACTGTATCCATTGAGGCATTTCGTTCCGAGATGCTGTTGGATAAAGGCTTCGGCGTGGATCGGCTCGGTTGAGCGACGTCAACGCGTCTGATAGTATCAGCACGTTTTTTTGTCGCTGTCATTGATTCGACGCAAGCGACTGCCAAGCATTGCTCGTCACCGCCCATGCGGTGCAAAGGAATCGACGCCCAAAGGGATGGGCGTACTGTCTTGGGGACAATATGAAGAATCGCGCTACCCGGCTGTTCGCCGCGCTGTCTATGACAGCCAGCCTTTCCTGTCTGGCGGACTACCAGCTGAATCTGCAAGAACCGGTCAATGATATCGGCCGCCGTATTTACGACCTGCACACCTTCCTCTTGTGGATCTGCCTGGCGATCTTCATCGTCGTGTTCGGCGCCATGTTCTATGCCATCGCCGTGCACCGCAAGGACAAGGGTCACAAGGCGGCCAACTTCCACGAAAGCGTGACGGTGGAAGTGGTCTGGACCATCATCCCTATCCTGATCCTGGTCGTGATGGCTTATCCGGCCACCAAGCTGATCCTGCAGCAAAAGGATACGCGCGGCGCCGATATGACCATCAAGGTTACGGGCTACCAGTGGAAGTGGGGCTACGAATACATGGACGGCGAAGGCCAGGGCGTCAAGTTCCTGAGCCGCCTGGCTACGCCGCAGAAGCAGTATGACGGCGTCGACAACCCCACGCCGGACGCGAAGGACGAACACTACCTGCTGGAAGTCGATCACCCGCTCGTGGTTCCCGTGGGCAAGAAGGTGCGCGTGCTGACCACTGCCGGCGATGTGATCCACTCGTTCTGGGTGCCGGCGCTGGCGGTGAAGCTCGATGCCATCCCCGGCTTCATCCGCGATACCTGGTTCGAAGTCGACAAGCCCGGCATCTACCGCGGCCAATGTACGGAACTGTGCGGCAAGGACCACGGCTTTATGCCCATCGTGGTCGAGGCGAAGTCGGAAGACGACTACAAGGCCTGGGTAGAGAAGACCAAGAAGGAAATGACGGCGAACGCCGACGATCCGAACAAGGTCTGGACCATGCCCGACATGCTGGCGCGCGGCAAGCAGGTGTACGAAGCCAATTGTGCCGTCTGCCACAAGCCAGATGGCAAGGGGCAAGGCGCCTTCCCGGCGCTGGACGGCTCCAAGATCGCGGGCGACCCGGCGCACAAGGCCGATCATATTCACCTGGTGCTGAACGGCAAGAACGCCATGCCGGCCTGGGGCAAGACGCTTTCGGATACGGAAATCGCCGCGGCGATCACGTATGAACGCAACAGCTGGGGCAACAAGACGGGCGACCTGGTTCAGCCGGCCGACGTCAAGGCTGCGCGTCAGTGACGCTTGGATTGCGAGGATAGAACGATATGACCACGACGACTCATACCCCCGACCACGCGCACGACGATCACGGTCACGACCACGCGCATGACCACCCCACGGGCATCATGCGCTGGGTGACGGCGACCAACCACAAGGACATCGGTACGCTGTACCTGTGGTTCGCCTTCGTAATGTTCATTTCCGGCGGCGTCATGGCGCTCTGCATTCGCCTGGAGCTGTTCAAACCCGGCCTGCAGTTCTTCCGCCCGGAACTGTTCAACCAGTTCACTACGCTGCACGGCCTGATCATGGTGTTCGGCGCCATCATGCCGGCCTTTACTGGCCTGGCTAACTGGCAGATTCCGCTGATGGTGGGTGCGCCCGACATGGCCTTCGCGCGGATGAACAACTGGTCGTTCTGGCTGTTGCCGCCCGCTGCACTCTTGCTCATGATCTCCTTCGTGGTGCCCGGCGGCGCTGCCGCGGCCGGCTGGACGCTTTATGCGCCGCTGTCCACGCAGATGGGCATGGGCATGGACCTGACGATCTTCGCGATCCATATCATGGGTATCTCGTCGATCATGGGCTCCATCAACATCATCACCACCATCCTGAACATGCGCGCACCCGGCATGACGCTGATGCGCATGCCCATGTTCTGCTGGACCACGCTGATCACCGCCTACCTGCTGATCGCCGTGATGCCCGTGCTGGCCGGTGCCGTGACCATGGTGCTGACCGACCGCCACTTCGGCACGAGCTTCTTCAATGCTGCAGGCGGTGGCGACCCCATCCTGTACCAGCACGTGTTCTGGTTCTTCGGCCACCCCGAGGTGTACATCATGGCGCTGCCGTCCTTCGGCGTCGTAAGCCAGATCATCCCGACCTTCTCGCGCAAGCCACTGTTCGGCTACCACTCGATGGTGTACGCGACTTCGTCGATTGCCATCCTGTCCTTCATGGTATGGGCGCACCATATGTTCGTGACGGGCCTGCCCGCCACGGCCCAGCTGTTCTTCATGTACGCGACCATGATCATCGCCGTGCCCACGGGCGTGAAGGTGTTCAACTGGATCGCCACCATGTGGAAGGGTTCGCTGTCGTTTGAAACCCCGATGCTGTTCGCCATCGGCTTCGTCTCGCTGTTCACGCTGGGAGGCTTCTCCGGCGTGGTGCTGTCCATCACCCCGGTCGACGTGCAGCTACACGGTACCTACTACGTAGTGGCGCACTTCCACTATGTGCTGGTGGCCGGCGCCCTGTTCTCGCTATTCGGCGCCACCTACTACTGGCTGCCCAAGTGGTGCGGCAATATGTACGACGAGAAGATGGGCAAGTTCCACTTCTGGTGGTCCATGATCTGGTTCAATGTGACCTTCGGCCCCATGCACTTCCTGGGCCTGGCCGGCATGCCGCGTCGTATCCCGGACTACGCCACGCAGTTTACCGAGTTCAACCAGATTGCATCCATCGGTGCCTTCATGTTCGGCCTGGGCCAGTTGATCTTCCTGTACAACGTGATCCGTACCATCCGCGGCGGCGTCGGTCCTGCGCCGCAACGCCCGTGGGAAGGTGCGCACACGCTGGAGTGGGAGCTGCCTTCGCCGGCACCGTTCCACACGTGGGAAGAACCGCCCACGCGCGAACTGGTGGAGCGCCTGTCGGCCGAGCAGAAGCTGCACTAAGCGGCGTGTAGTCTGAATCAAGAAAGTGATAGGCGGGATGAGCAATACCCAATCCGATACGCGCGGCAAGAATCGGCGCACTGCACTGATTCTTGTGAGCGTGGCGCTGGCCTTTGCGGCTGGTGCGATCGTACGACAGTGGTTGTTCGGCCACTAAGGGCGGCGGATGGCGGAGCGGAGTGACAACCAGCGCATGCTGGTCAAGCTGTTGGTCATCGCCTTGGCGATGTTCGGTTTCGGGTTTGCGCTGGTCCCGTTCTACAAGCAGATTTGCGACGCTACGGGCGTACGCGATCTGACACGGCCGGATGAGGTGAAGAATTCCCAGGTCGATATGGGCCGCGACGTCGCCATCGAGTTCGATGCCAATGTCAGCGGTAATCTGCCCTGGCGCTTCAAGCCGGAGCAGAACCGGATCGTGGTACATCCGGGGCAGTTGACGACCGTGGTCTACGACATCGAGAACGTCGCGGACCACACGATTGTGGGTCAAGCAGTGCCGAGCTACGGCCCGGCGGTGGCAGCGCGCTACTTCAACAAGCTGGAATGCTTCTGCTTTACGCGGCAGACCTTCCAGGCGCATGAAAAGCGGCGTATGCCCGTCGTGTTCGTGGTGGATGCGGCGCTGCCCAAGGAAGTGAACACGATTACGCTGTCCTACAACTTCTTCGAAGTGGCCGGGACGGCGCAGTCGGAAGCACAGGACAAGCGCTGATGGATGAGGAAAAGAAGTCGCTGAATCCACTCAAGGCCGTTACCACGGTGTTGTCCGCCTTCAGCGGCATACGCCGTGGTGAGGATTCGCGCAAGGCGCTGGCCAAGCTGAATCCCTTGCAGATCATCCTGGCGGCGTTTCTGTGCCTGGCCTGTTTCATTGGATTGTTGTTACTTTTGGTACATAGCATCGCGAGCTGATCGCGGCGTAATAGTAATAAGGGAGCAGACCAACAATGGCAACGCATCAACCCGCCTACTTCGTACCCCATCCGTCCAAATGGCCGCTGGTCGGCGCATTTGCGCTGTTCTTCATCGGCCTGGGCGCCGCCTTCGTGGTGAATGCCATCCAGCCCGGCTGGTATTCGCTGGGGCTCGGTGCGGCCATCCTCATCTACATGCTGTTCGGCTGGTTCGGCGACGTGATCCGCGAATCGGAAGGTGGCGTGTACTCCAAGCGCGTGGACATCTCGTTCCGTTGGGGCATGGGCTGGTTCATTTTCTCGGAAGTGATGTTCTTTGCGGCGTTCTTCGGCACGCTGTTCTATGTCCGTCAGATTTCCGTCCCGACGCTGGGCGATGTGGCGCACAAACTGCTCTGGCCCGACTTCATCGCGCAATGGCCGCGTTCGGTCGCGCCCCACGGCACGGCACCGTACGACCGCATGGAAGCATGGGGCCTGCCGGCCTGGAATACGGCCATCCTGTTGACCTCCGGTGTGACGCTGACCATCGCCCACCATGCGCTCGTCAAGAACAACCGCGGCCAGCTCAAGCTATTCCTGCTGATCACGGTCCTGCTGGGTGCCTTGTTCCTGGGCTGCCAGGCGCACGAGTATGCGCATGCCTGGGGCGAAGGTCTGACGCTTGCCTCCGGCGTGTACGGTTCGACCTTCTACATGATGACGGGCTTCCATGGCATGCATGTGTTCATTGGTGCCCTGATGCTGACTGTGATGTGGTTCCGTTCCTTAAAGGGCCATTTCAAACCCGAGCACCACTTCGCCTTTGAAGCCGCTGCCTGGTACTGGCACTTCGTGGACGTGGTCTGGCTCGTGCTGTTCGTCTTCGTGTATTGGCTGTAAGATTTGCCCAAATGTAAAAACAAATGGTGCAGCGAAAGCTGCACCATTTGTTTTATTCGCACTCGCGCGCGGCCAGGCGCGGCTATCGTGACCACTCGCTGACGTCGTGCGGGTGAATCAGACCGATCTTGTGTGCCAGCAGCAGGAGCAGGAACAGGAAGACGGATAGCGCCACACGTACGGTCAGCGCCTTCACTGTCTTGTCCGACGCGCCCTTGTGGCGCATGAGCTGGTACAGGGCGCTGCCGAGCGCAGCGAAGATGCAAAGAATCAGCAGGACAGCAACGATCTTCATATCGACACGACATTTGCGGTAAAGCCCGAGTGTAGTCGCCAAGCCCCGTTCCGCCAACCAGCCAACATGCCTCTTGTTCGACCACGCCTGATAGTCGTTATTGCGACCGTGCTCTTCGTTGCGCTGACGAGCAAGCTCGGCTTATGGCAGCTGCGTCGCGGTGACGAGCAGGCGCGCCGCGATGCTTTGCAGGCGCAGGCCGATCTGATCGGTGTACGCCCGTGGGCCGGGGAGACGGGACCGGACGCGTGGGAACGCAAGGTTTCGCTCAAGGGAATGTGGAATGCGTCTGGGCAGATCTTGCTGGACAACCGCATCCACGGCGAAATACCCGGGTACTACGTACTGACGCCGCTGAAGCTCGACGATGGCCGAATGGTGGCTGTCATGCGCGGCTGGGTGCCGCGCGCAGCGAACGGCCTGCCGCACGTTGAGGTGCCTAACGGCCCGGTGACAGTGGTCGTGCGGCTGGCGCAGCCGGAGCAGCGCTTCCTGGAACTGTCATCCGATACCGTGGCCGAGAATGTTTGGCAAAATCTCGACTGGCGTCGCTATCAAGGCCACATCGGTCCGCAGCTTGCCGACGTCTTGGCCTACCAGCAGGATGGCAATGACGCGCTGGTACGCGACTGGCCACGCGGTGGCGTCAGCGTCGAGCGCCACTATATGTATGCCGGCCAATGGTTTCTGCTAGCAGGCTTGGCCACCGTTTTGTTTATCGTTTTGCATTGGAATCGAAGGCCTTCATGACCGCCGCAACTGCGAATACCGCGCCAAACCGCCGCATCATGCTCGTGATGCTGGTTATCACGCTGGCGCCTGTACTGATCTCGTCCTTGCTGTATTTTTTCTGGAAGCCGCAGGGTGGCCATAGCTACGGCGAATTGCTGCAGACCAAGCCAGTTCCAGCTTTCGCCATGACCGCGGCCGACGGCAAGCCTGCGGCGCTCGGTGATTTCAAGGGAAAATGGCTGCTGCTCGCCGTCGATGACGCTGCGTGCGCCCAGGCTTGCCTCGACGCGCTGCATGCGCTGCGTCAAATTCGCGTGGCGCAAGGGGCCGACATGGAGCGCATCCGCCGTGTGTGGTTGGTTGCCGATGGCGTCGCACCGGCGCCCGCCGCGACCACTGCGGCCGATGGTGCCGACATCTGCTTGGTGCATGGCGCCATCCCCTTGCCTGGCGACCTGCGCAGCGGTATCTACCTGATCGACCCGCTGGGCAACCAGGTGATGCGCTACGGCCGTGAGCAGGATCACGGCAAGGTGATCAAGGAAATCAATCGCATCCTGAAGAACAACGAAGCGCTGGGTTAAACCCGGCCGGCGGCTCATAGAAAAGCAGGCTTAAGACCATGTTCAAAACCCTCTCCATCGTTGCTGTCGCTTGGACCTTCTGTCTCGTGGTCCTGGGGGCCTATGTCCGCTTGTCGGACGCCGGCCTGGGCTGTCCCGACTGGCCGGGCTGCTACGGCCATCCGACACCCACACAGGCCCAGGTTGAGATCAAGGCGGAGTTGGCCAAGAACCCGAATGGCCCTGTCAGCGTGGAAAAGGCGTGGAAGGAGATCGTCCACCGCATGTTCGCCGGTGGCCTGGTGGTATTGGTGGCGGCACTGGCTGTGCTGGCCATCAAACAGCGCGACCAGCTGCGCCGCTCACCCGCGCTATCCATCGCTATCGTGCTATTGATCTGCCTGCAGGCGGCGTTCGGTGCCTGGACGGTGACCATGAAATTACGCCCCGTCATTGTCACCACGCATCTGCTCTTGGGGTTAAGTACCTTGGGCCTCTTGATGTGGTCGGCCATGCGCCAGCGCGATTGGGCGCCCATCCCGCGCGAGGCGGGCAGCCTGCGCTTTCCCGCAGCCGTCGGCCTCATCGTCCTGATCTGCCAGATCGTATTGGGCGGTTGGACCAGTACGAACTATGCAGCGACGGCTTGCGAGGACTTCCCCACCTGCCAGGGGCAACTGCTACCCAAGATGGCATTCCACAACAGCTTCGCCGTCGACCGCGAGCTGGGCATGGCGCCCGATGGCTCGAAGCTGACCATGGACAATCTGCGCGCCATCCACTGGACGCACCGCGTGGGTGCGCTGCTTACCTTCTGCTACCTGGGCTGGCTGGTGCTGCGCTTGTATCGTCGCAGTGTTTTGCGTAGCCTAGCTGTCGCGGTGGGCTTGGTACTGCTGGTGCAGATCGGACTCGGTATTGGCAACGTGCTACTGCACCTGCCGCTGCCCGCGGCGGTGATGCACAATGCGGGGGCGGCCTTGCTGCTCTGCCTGATGATAGCGATGAACTATCGTCTTGCCCGACGCCGGTAAGGCTATCCAGCCCATTAGAATTTGTTAAAATGTGTGTTTATGCGCCAAGCAGTTGCATTGATAAGAGGCCCCTTAATGACCACCCACAGCTTGAGAAAGAACACGCCAGGCCTGCCGCAACGGCTGCGCGAGTTCCTTGCGCTTACCAAGCCGCGCGTGGTCGCCCTCATCGTATTCTGTGCCGTGATCGGCATGTTCCTGGCCGTACCCGGCCTGCCGCCGCTTGGACCCTTGCTGGCCGCCACTGTGGGTATCGGCCTCGTGGCCGGAGCCGCCGCTGCCATTAACTGCCTGGTGGAGCAGCGCATCGACGCCGTGATGGCCCGTACGCGTGGCCGCCCCTTGCCGCGCGGTCAGGTCACCACAAGCGAGACGCTGGTATTTGCGCTGATCGTCGGTGGCGTGGGCCTGTGGCTGCTGGCTGCCTTTGTGAACGTGCTTACCATGTGGCTGACGCTGGCGACCTTCGTGGGTTACGCCATCATCTACACGGTGCTGCTCAAGCCCAATACCCCGCAGAACATCGTGATCGGCGGCGCATCGGGCGCCATGCCGCCCATTCTCGGCTGGGCCGCCATGACGGGCGCGGTGAGCCATGACGCGATGATCCTGTTCCTGATTATCTACGCCTGGACGCCACCGCATTTTTGGGCGCTCGCCCTGTACCGGCGGGAAGAGTACGCGCGCGCCGGCTTGCCCATGCTGCCCGTTACACACGGCGAAGCGTTCACGCGCCTGCACGTGTTGCTCTATACGTTTATCCTCACGGGTGTGACGCTCCTGCCCGTGGCGACGGGCATGGCTGCGAACATCTACCTGTTTTCGGCGCTGGCGCTCGATGCCGTATTCCTGGCTTACGCCTGGCGCATCTGGCGCAACTATTCCGATGCGCTGGCCCGCTCCGCTTTCCGCTATTCCATTCTCTACCTCTCGCTCCTGTTTGCCGCGCTGCTGGTCGACCATTACGTGCGGATCGGGGCTGCGTGATGCGGGGGCTGCTGCGCTTTGGCTTGATCGCGCTGATGGCGCTCATCCTGACTGCCTGCGGCGGCAAGGATAAGCCCGCCTTCCAGTCTACCGACGTGACGGATGCACCGATGGGCGGGGATTTCCGCCTGACCGACCATACGGGACAGTCGAAGTCGCTGGCCGACTACCACGGCAAGGTCGTGGTGGTGTTCTTCGGCTACACCCACTGCCCCGACGCCTGCCCAACGACCATGGCCGAGCTCGCCGGCGCCATGAAGCAGCTGGGCGACAAGGCGAACCAGGTACAGGTGCTGTTTATCTCGGTCGACCCCGAGCGCGACAGCAAGGAGCTGCTGGCCCAATACGTGCCGGCCTTCGATGCGCGCTTCGTGGGTATGACGGGTACGCCCGATCAGGTCCATGCGGTGGCCGACAAGTTCAAGGTGGTGTATCAGAAAGTCCCGGCATCGTCGGGCGATCCGAAAAATTACACCGTGGACCATAGTGCAGGCAGCTATATTTTCGACAAGACCGGTAAACTCAGGCTATTCGTGAACTACGGAGCCGGCGCATCGGTGTTTGCCCACGATATCGGCCTGCTGCTGGCGTCCTAGGGCTCCCTGATTTCCGATCAACTTACAGGTACCGGCATTGAGCCGACCCCGAAACGCCCCTTGGGGCTCGCGACCAAAACAAGACCGTCGTGGAACAAGACAACACTAAAATCGATCGTGATTCGCCAGTACCGCTGATCTCGGAGGGGGTCGACGTAAGCCAATTCATGCTGCATACGCCCATGGAGATTGGCTACGTGCTGCGTTCGTTGGAGCAGAAGGGCGACCTGATTTCCGTGTATTTCGATCACGGGCAGAACTCCTTCCTGTCGACCGTCCTGAGCGTCGACCCAAAGGCACAGCGCTTCTGGTTCGACATCAGTGGCGTGGAGGCTATCAACCGCGCCTTTCTACGTGCCGACCATATCGTCTTCGTCGCTGCCCCCGAAGGGGTGAAAATCCAGTTCGTACTGGAAGGCGGCGTCGAGATGATCGACTATGACGACAAGCCCGCCTTCGAGGCGTCCTTCCCATCCGACCTGATCAAGCTGCAGCGGCGCGAGTATTTCCGTCTGGAAACACCGATCGGCAAGCCGCTGATCTGCAAGCTGCCGTACCCACCGGGCAAGGTACAGTCGTTGCCGCTGCACGATATCTCCATCGGCGGCATGGGCCTGTGGGTGAGCGGCAAGGTCGAGGTGGAGCAATTGGATGTAATCCCCGGCTGCCGCGTCGACCTGGGCACCTTCGGCATCATCGAAGTGACGCTGGAAATCCGTAGCAAGCGCCAGGTCACCAAGCGCGACGGCTCCGTGCAGACCATGGTCGGCACGCGTTTCGTCGACCTGCCGCGCCACACGGAAAACGTCCTGCAACGCTACATCGCCCAGCTCGAGCGCGAGCGGCACCAACTACTCCGCAACTAGGGCTCGTTCACACTATTTTCCCGGGACAATAGTGTGAACTGACCCTAATCCTGCCGACAGCGATGCCAGCAGCCCGTCTGGCGTCGGGTGTCGCAGCCGCAGTTTCAATTCGTCCTTCAACCGCCCATTGGCGATCCGCCGCGATTCGCGCATAAAGGACCACAGCGCCGGCGATACGTTGGCCTGCATAGCGACGCGCGATAGGCGCGGCGGGCGGGGCAAAGCGTAGGCGTCCGCCACCCGGTCGAACCAATCACCCATCTTCCACTCCGTGTCGTCGCAGGCGTTGTACACACGGTTTGTGCGCCCGCGGAACAGGGCCAGGGCGGCTGCGTGGGCCAGGTCGTCCGCGTGGATATGGTTGCTGTAGCCATCCTCTTCAGGCAGGAGGGCAGGGCTGCCTTGCCTGATGCGCTCTATCGGCAAGCGGTCGGCCGCATAGATGCCGGGTGCACGTAGTATGGCCACGCCGCCGTGCCGCCGGCCCCAGGCACGCAAGGCCGCTTCTGCCGTTACACGCCGCTGCGCCCGCGCGCTTTCAGGGTGGCACGGCCGCGTCTCATCGATGCGCGCACCAACGCAGTCGCCATATACCCCCGTCGTGCTGATGTAGACGAACCCCCGTGGTAAAATCGCGCCGCGCGCCAATGCGGCGAGCAGGTGGTGCGTGCGTGTGTCGTCCATGCCGGCATTCGGTGGCGGCGCGCTATGCAGCACCCATTCGGCCACGCCGGCGAGCCGCGCAAGCGATGCTGCGTCGTCAAGGTTGCCCATGATAGGCGTGACGCCGAGCTGGCGCAGGGATGCGGCCGATTCCGGCGTGCGGGTTAGGGCGTAGACCTTGAAGCGCTTGGCCAGCCAAGGTACGGCGCGTTGCGCGACGTCGCCGCAACCGATAATGAGCAGTCTTCTTCTTTGCATGGTGCGATTCTACGGCCAATAGTGGAAGTCGTACCGTCATCTACCGCAGGAAACCTTATGTCCAGGCAACTTACCATCGAACCCAGCAAGCAGCAGATCGCCATGGAGGAAGGGGAAACCATTCTCGATGCCGCGATGCGCATGGGTTTCAGCATGCCCTACGGCTGCCGTAACGGTGCCTGCGGCGCTTGCAAGGGCAAGGTGCTGGCGGGGGAAGTGGCGCATCGCGATCATTCCGCCTCGGCGCTTAACAAGACCGAAGAAGCCCAAGGCCTCGCGCTATTCTGCTGCGCTGAGCCGGTGGGCGACGTGGTGATCGAATGCCGTGAAATCATGGCAGCCAAGGACATCCAGATCCGCACGCTACCCTGCCGCGTCGAGAAGATCGATCGTGTCTCGCACGACGTGTCCGTGCTCTCGCTCAAGCTGCCTACGAACGAACGCCTGCAGTTCCTGGCCGGCCAGTACATCGACATCCACACCAAGGACGGCCGCAAGCGCAGCTTCTCGTTGGCCAACCCGCCGCACGACGACGATTTCCTGCAGCTGCACATCCGCCTGGTACCGGGCGGCGAGTTCTCCGAATATGTGCATAACTCGATGCGCGAGCGGGAAATCCTGCGTTTCACAGGCCCCCTGGGCTCCTTTTTCCTGCGTGAAGACTCCGACAAGCCCATCATCTTCCTGGCCAGCGGCACGGGCTTCGCACCCATCAAGAGCATTGTCGAATATGCCATGACCAAGGGTACGCAGCGCGAAATGGTGCTGTACTGGGGCGCCCGCACGCTGGCCGACCTCTATATGCCCGAGTTGCCCAGCCAATGGCAGTCGGAATACCCGAACTTCACTTTCATCCCCGTGTTGTCGGAACCCCTGCCGGGAGACGCTTGGCCCGGCCGTACCGGTTTCGTGCACGAAGCCGTGCTGCATGACTTCGCCGACCTCTCCGGCTACCAGGTCTACGCCTGCGGCGCCCCGGTGATGGTCGAGGCAGCGCACAGCGCCTTCACGGGACGCGACCTACCACCGGAGGAATTCTTCTCCGACGCGTTTTTTCTCGCCAAGGACCTAGGCAAGCGCTGAGGGTATTGTATAATTCCGGCCTTCGCCGACATAGCTCAGTTGGTAGAGCAGCTGCCTTGTAATCAGCAGGTCACCAGTTCGATTCCGGTTGTCGGCACCAGTAAAATCAAAGGGTTGTGAGATTTTTCTCACAGCCCTTTGTCGCTTATAGGCTATCGTGTAGCCACTGTGTAGCTTGAACAATTCAATCCAGTTCAACGCATGAGCCCCCGGCCCCGCCACTAACCCCTTTAGCAGCGCCTTCTCCATCGCCTCCTTTTCCTCTACAACCAGCGGCCCAAATACGGCCGCGCCGGCGCACGATCATTGCCAAACTCATGCGTCGCCATATTCGGATCGGTCGCCCCAACGATCACACCCATCCCGTCAGCGTCTACGGAATAGCCAATCGAATCCCTCATCGCCCCACTACGCAGCAATGGCGAGCCGGTTGTATACCCATGCCGAGCCGTCCTCTGAGCGCAAACACGGCCCACGATGCACCACTGCAATCTGCCACACTTGCCTAGAGATTTCGATCCACATGGAAAGCGGTTGGATATGCCAGCAAGGCCGAGGGTGTGCAGCAAGCGAACGACAGAGGATCTACATGAGATCAATATTGGCGGTTGGCAACCCAGAGGATTGCTCAAAGATGGCGCTCAGCATGCATTGTGCTGGTCACGCCGTGAGCAAGCTGTAGCCAGGTTGGACACTTGCGTAAGAGGAGATTGGATACTGCTGGTATATCGGCGGTTTACGCGAACGCAAATCCCCCTTGAGTACCATGAGCGAATCTTGCTAGGGCGTACGCCTTGCAATATCGGTGGGGAACGTCTCTGGCTAACCTGCCCCTCATACGCGTGTCAACGCTTGGTAAAGTCATTGTTCATATCCCGAGAGGGCTTTCGTTGCCGACACTGCCTTGATTTGACC
>JAFAKZ010000605.1 GCA_019234745.1 Burkholderiales bacterium | reverse complement strand
GCCCGAGATCATGCTGAGGAGCGTGGTCTTGCCGCTGCCCGATGGACCGACGATATAGAGCATCTCGCCCAGCTTCGCCTCGAAGCTGGCTCCCTTGACCGCCATCGTTCGCGCATCGCCTTCGCCAAACCATTTGACGAGGTTTTCAGCGGCAATTGCCGTAGCCATCCTGCACCTGTCATTCAATGCCTATCGAGGCTGATGGCGATATGGTTGCAGTTTGGCAGGGTGGCAGGCTTGCGCTGGGTCAAGGAATTGTCCGCCCTAGCGCTCAAACACATAGCAGCCCGGCGCATCGGCGAGAACGGGGAGTCCGCGCTGCAAGGCACCAAGGCCGGGTGGCGAATTCCGGCCCGAAGCGTGTTCCGCAAGCCAGTCACCCCAGGCAGTCCACCAGGAACCGCCACGCTGGGGTGTGGCGGCAAACCAGTTGTCGGGGTCGAGGTAGGTGGACTGGCGATGTTTGATGGACATGCGGTAGTGCCGACCGTGGTGGGTGGGCTCGCTCACGATGCCGGCATTGTGGCCGCCGCTGGTCAGGACAAAGGCAACATCGGCGTCGGCCGCCAGCTTGATCTTGTACACCGACCGCCAAGGTGCGACGTGATCGCGCTCTGTTGCCACGACAAAGATCGGCACCTGGATGTCACGCAGGACCACGGGTTTGCCGTCGACCTCATAGCGCCCTTCGAATAATTCATTGTTGAGGAACAGGCGCCGCAGGTACTGGCTGTGCATGCGATAGGGCATGCGTGTGGCATCGGCATTCCAGGCCATCAAGTCAGTCATCGGTGTGCGCTTGCCCATCAGGTACTGCTGTACTACCTGGGACCAGATCAGGTCGTTGGAGCGCAATAGCTGGAAGGCGCCGGACATCTGCTTGGTGTCGAGATAGCCCTGGTCCCACATCAGGTTTTCCAGGTAGTCGAGTTGGCTGGGGTCGATGAACAGCATCAACTCGCCTGCCTCGGTGAAATCCGTCTGTGCGGCCAGCAGGGTCATGGAGTGCACGACGGGGTCCCGCTCACGTGCCAGATAAGCGGTTGCGATGGCAAGTAGCGTGCCGCCAAGGCAATAGCCAACCGTGTCTACCTTGCAGCCGGGGACGATGGTACGAACGGCTTTGAGCGCATCCAGCACGCCCAGGCGCAGATAATCGTCCATGTCCAAGTCACGGTCGCCGTGGCTTGGGTTATGCCAGGAAACCATGAAAACGGTGTGGCCCCGCTCCACCAGGTAGCGCACAAGCGAGTTCTGGGGCGACAGGTCTAGGATGTAGTACTTCATGATCCAGGCCGGCACGATGAGCACGGGTTCCGCCGCGACCTCGTCCGTGGTTGGCGCATACTGGATCAGCTCGATCAGGCGATTGCGGTATACCACCTTGCCTGGTGTGACGGCGACGGCCTTGCCGGGCTGGAATTGTTCGGCACCGACTGGTGGCTTGCCACTGACGGCACGCTCCCAGTCCTCGTGCAGGTTCCCGGCGCCACGCAAGAGGTTCTGGCCCTGTTCACGCAATGTCGCGTCCAGCACTGCCGGGTTGGTCGCGACGAAATTGACAGGCGAGACCATATCGAGCAACTGGCGCGCGACAAAGGAGACCACGGCCTCGTGGTGGGCCGAAACACCAGGGATGCCCGTCGTGGCGTTATGCCACCACTGTTGCTGTAGCAGGAATGCTTGCGAGTAGATATTGAACGGCCAACGCTTCCACGCATCGTCTCGGAAACGCTCGTCGCGCTCCAGCGGTTCGATGCAGGGGGCTTCGATGGTGCCCGAGCAGGCGCGCGGCAGGTAGCTAGCCAGCCTCGCCCATTTGCGCACGCTCTTTTCGGCGAGGCGCTGCCACTTGCCCGGCGACATGGCGAGGTGGGCTAACCAGTCGAATCCGGCCAGCGCCAGCGACGCGGGCGATATGCCCAAGGTAGTACGTGCGAGGACAGCCTGCGTCACGCGATCGAGCGAGGTAGGTGGCTCAACATCAATCTCGGTGTTCGGTACCGCGCTTGCCGCTTGAGCAGGCTCGGCTACCACAGACCTCCTTTCTTTGCCCATGTCGACCCATTGCTGCCAGCCATGCGACCACAGGTGCGCGGCATTGTCCCACCAGGCGCTACCCTGCTGCACCTGTTCCGCGTCGCTGGTCGTCATAGCGAATCCGTCTTCCATGAAACGATGGTCGGCGCACGCCGCGCACTGGGCGGTACGGCGGCGGCGGGTACGCCGACGATGACCGGCACGACGACCTTCACCTCATCGGGGATGCCCACCCGCGCCTTTATGTCGGGCTGGTTGAGCCCTAAGATGGCGGAACCGATCACGCAACTGCCCAGGCCGCTGGCATGCGCCGCAAGCATCAGGTTTTCGGCAGCGAGCCAGCAGTCTGCCTCGACGAATTTGCCCATGGGTTCGGCGCAGATTAGGATCAGCGTGTCCGCGTCATAGAAGAGATCAAAGCCGGCATCATTGAATTTGCTGGGCAGGGACGCAGCGCTGCCGCTGGCTTCCAACTCTGCCGCAAACGGCGCACGGACCTGTTCCGATAGCCTCGACAGCAAGGTCTTGCCCTGTATAACGGCGAACACCCACTGTTCCTCGTGGATGGCCGTAGGTGCGCGAACTGCTGCGGTGAGCAGCTTTCCTATGGTGTCGCGGTCCAATCGATCTGGGCTATATGCCCGCACGGACGATCGCGTGTTGATGGCGTCCCAGGCGCCCATTGGCAATTGCGAAGTCATGATGTTGCGCTCCTGTCCAGATTCATCCAGCCAGCGAATTCGGCGCCCGCGGGAATCGCGCCCAGGAACCCAGTCTAGGCTTGCCGCCCACCGTCACGATTGATCTTGCTCAAGAGCGCGGATGGCTGCAGCGACCAGAGGCATGACGTCGATCTCATTCGACACATGGACGATCGTATTGCACGTCACCGTAGCCCCGCCGCCACTTGCGCACAGCATGCGGTAGGCGTCATCGGCGAAGATGGCATGTACGCCGATGCAAACAGGCGCAGGCCCGCCCGCGCCAACCAGTTGCCTGACGGCGGCGGCCATGGTGCGCCCGGTCGATATGATGTCGTCCAGAAGGACCGGCGTATGGCATCGATATGCGGCAATATCGGGGATCGATACGCTGACGTCGGCGTCGCCACGCCGCGTCTTCTGCAACACGCAACTGGGCGCATCGATCAGCTTCGCCGTTGCCTCAATCCATTGCGCGCTTTCCGAATCCGGTCCGATGAGCAACGGCCGCTCAACCTTGGCAGCAATCCATTCAGCGACGGCTGGCGCGGCGCTGACGACGCTCGATGGTATGGTGAAGACCTCATCGAGTGTGCTGTAGCGATGTAGGTGCGGGTCCACCGTGACCAGAAAATCGAAATGGTGCGACAGCACCGATGCAAAGGTGCGTGACGAGATGGCTTCACCAGCATGAAAGCGCTTGTCCTGGCGCATATAGGCCAGGTAGGGCGCGACGAGGCCCAGGCGGTTGATGCCCTGGCATCGTGCCTGGTCGGCGGCGAACAGCAGGGCAGCCAGCTTTGCATCGGGGCGATCCAGGCTGCACACGATGACTGCTGTATCGGCGTCATGCCTGTCGGGCAGGGTTACCAGTGCCTCTTCATCGGGAAATCGATGTACGGTAATGGGATGAAGCGGCGCTTGCAGGTTGCGGGCCAAGGCGTTTGCCGCCGATTCGCTGCCCGGAAAGGCAAACACGTCGAGACCACTCGATTTGGTATCAGTCATGATCGTTGGCTATCCGTACGACGTCCATATGTTCGGTGGCATAACCCAGGGCGTACCGCAATTCGCCGGGTGCTTCGGCGTGTATCGTATAGAGCGCTTGGCCGATCTCGACCGGAGCGCCCAGTTGCACATGCAGATCAACACCAGCCGATTTCGACTGTGGGGCGCCGGCCAATTTGGCGATGCGGGCGAGCACGCGATTGTCGACGTCGGCAACCGGGCCATCTCGTGCGGCTGTGACGACATGGGTGAGTGGGGCTTGCGGTATGGTCCGCATGCCGCCCTGCGCCTCGCAAATCGCCTGAAACTGGCGCCAGGCAAGGCCGCTGTCGAGGGTAGCACCTGCCTTTGCGCTGCCTTGGCCGGCGTCTGCACCGCCACCCAACTCCAGGACGCGACCGGCCAGCAATACGGCGCGATCACGCAGGTCGCGCGGTGCGTTTGGATGGTTGGTTAGCACCTGCACGACATCTCTTGCCTCAAGACCAGGGCCGATGCCGCGCCCTACGGGCTGGGTTCCGTCGGTGACAATGGTGTCGACGTGTAAGCCGAGCTTCGTGCCAACGGCGCTGAGCCGCTGACATAGCCGTGCTGCGGCTGCTGCATCGCGCACTTTCGCTGTGGGACCCACAGGCAGGTCGATCAGCACGCGGTCCGAGCCGGCGGCGATCTTCTTGGATAGCACGGACGCCACCAGTTGGCCGTCGCTGTCGAGGTCTAGTGGGCGCTCGATGCGGATCAGCATGTCGTCAGCCGGGCTTAGCTGCATGCCGCCACCCCATACGATGCAACCGCCCACGCTGTCGACGACGCGCCGGATGGCTCGCACGTCCAGATTGACCGGCGCCAGCACCTCCATCGTGTCGGCCGTGCCTGCTGGCGACGTGATCGCGCGTGATGAGGTCTTGGGCATGGTCAGCCCGCAGGCTGTTACGATGGCCACGACAATGGGCGTGGTGCGATTGCCCGGCAGGCCGCCCACGCAATGCTTGTCGACGACGGGTGTGCGCTCCCAGTGCAGGCGCTCGCCAGCATCGACCATGGCTGTGGTCAGTGAAACGGTTTCATCGATGTCCAGGCGGTCGCCTGAGCAGGCAGCGACAAATGCAGCAAGATGCAGGTCTGACAGCCTGCCGGCCACGGTATCGTCGACGATTGCCTTCAATTCCACTGCGTTCAGACGCTGCCCGTAGATTTTGGCGCGGATATGGCTGGTCGATTGCAGCACGGGTACATGCGAGAACCGAAGCAGGTCGCCCGGTCGCGCATCGAGTGCCGCCTGCGCAGACAGGCTCAGCGCTGCTTCATCGATACCTAGCGCGCCGCCGCGAAGGATATTCAAGGTCGCGATCAAGGTCTTGCCGTTGGCGCCGACCACAACGCGCGTCTGTGCGGCAAAGCCTTCTGAGCGGCAGATGTGGCAACCGGCGTTCAGGTACACAACATATTCGAACGCCGTATCTATCCCAAACGGCCGGAAGCGTAGGGAGCTGTTTAGTCCCATGATTCGAGTTCGACACTTTCCAAATAAGCCGGCACGTGCACAGTCCAGCTCAGTTCCTGCTCGATATGGCGGCGCAGGCTGTCAGCCGCGTCGGGCTCACCGTGTACGATGAAGGTCTTCCTGGGGGGTTTTTCGAAGCCAGACAGCCACGCCATCATCTCGGCTTCGTCCGCATGTGCAGAGAAACTTGCGATGTTGTGCACCTGCGCTCTGATCGGGACATCCTCGCCATATACGCGCACATGGCTGGCGCCACCGAGGATAGCGGCGCCACGCGTACCGCCGGCCTGGAAACCGGTAAAGACGATGGCGTTACGCGGGTCTGGCGCGAATGCCTTCAGGTGGTGCAGCACGCG
>JAFAKZ010000264.1 GCA_019234745.1 Burkholderiales bacterium | reverse complement strand
CACCCAGCTGGTCACCGGCGGGTTCCGCTATCGTCTGTGAACGAGACGACAGCCGCAAAAAACAAAGGCCGGGGATTTCCCCGGCCTTTTTTCTTGCTCAGAACTCCTTCGATATCCCGCCGAAGAAGCCGCGCCGCGCGCCGAATTGCGGGGCGCCGACGCCGACGCCGGTGCCGTTGCGGATCTCGTAATCCTTGTCGAGCAGGTTGATCACGTCGAAGCGCAGCTTGATCGCCCCCAAAGCGGCCAGATCGAGGCCCTGGGTGAGGCCGAGATTGACCGTCACGTAATGGGACAGCGACGTGCCGTTCGGGACGTCGGTGCTGGCCCGCAGGCCCGATTGCGATATCAGATCGGCCGAGATCCGGGTCTGCTCCCAGCGATAGGACACGCCGCCCGAGGCGGTGTAGGTCTGGTCGTGGTCGAGATGGATCCAGTGCTGCGAGATATAGGCCAGATCGTCCGGGGTGAAGTTGAACTGGCTGCTGACGATGTCCTTGCCGATGGCCCGCGCCGCCGCGAAGTTGGCGTAAAAAGTAAAGGGATTGACCTGATAGGACACGCTCAGCTCGCTGCCATATTGCTTGCCCTTGGCATAGTCGAACGGCGTCAGGATGATCGGCGCGCCGAACTGGCCCTCGTCGATCAGATTGGTGCTGCTCTTATAATAATTGTCCCAGCCGACGGTCAGCCCGGGAACGATCACCTGCGAAATGCCGATGTCGTAATAATTCGCCCGCTCCGCCTTCGGCGTGCTGTCGAGCGTCACCGTCGAGGCGCCGCTGGTATTGGCGAACAGATTGACGTCGCGCCCGCCGACCAGCTCGAAGGGCGGCGGGGTGAAATAGCGGGAATAGCCCGCATGCACCGTGGTGTCCTCGAGCGGCTTCCACACCGCATTGACGCGCGGGCTGAACTGCCAGGCGTGGGTATAGGCGTCGACGACGTCGAAGCGGCCGCCATAATTGATCGTCAGCTGATCGGCCAGCTTCCACTCGTCCTGCAGATAGGCGCTGTAGGTCCAGGACAGCTTGCCGCCATTGTCGGGGATCGTGATCGGGCTAGTGCCCACCTGGGCGCCGGACACCGGATCCAGCGGGAATACCTCTGACGTCGTGGTGCTGGTCCCGCGGTCGCCCTCGATGATGAAGCCGGCGCGCAGGGTATGGGCCGGCGTCAGGTGATAGACGCCTTCGGTCTGGATGCCGCCTGCTGTGTCCTGCTTGTAGGCATATTGGGCGACACCGTTGTAGAGCAGATCGCCAGCCACGTCGGGAGTGTAGAGCAGGCTCGAATAGCGCCCGAACAGCGAGACCTGATAATGGAAATCGTCGGTGACCGACTTCAGGTAGCTCAACACCGCATAATCGGTGATTTCGCGCTGGCTCTCATTGAGCTGGTCGCTGGGATAATTGGTCTGGCTTCCCAACGTGTAGCCGAGCGAAGGCTGCAAACCGGCCTGGTCGGGGATCTGGAACTGGTTGCGGGACGCGCCGACGATCAGCGAGGCCTTGCTGTCGCTGTCGATCAGATATTCGAAATAACCGAAGCCGCTGCCCTGCTGGGTCTTGTCGTGCAGCGGGTCGGAGCGGCCGTCCGGGCTTTCGATGCCCAGGCCGTTCTGCAGATAGGAGCCGCTGACGAAATAATTGAACTGCCCCGCCGAGCCGCCATACTCGAAACTCGGCTGGATGGTGCCGTGCGAGCCGCCATAGAAGCTGACCTCGCCGCCCGGCGTGAAGACGCCGGACTTGGTGGTCATGTCGATGATACCGGCGGTCCGGAGGCCATATTCGGCCGGCAGCGCGCCGGTGATCAGCTCGACCTGATCGGCCAGGCGCGGGCTCAGGGATTGGCCGAACACGCTGATGCCCTCGGGCAGGATGATGCCGTTCAGGCGGTATTGCAGATTGTTGTGCTCGCCGCGGATATGGATCTGGCCGAAGCTGTCCTGGGCGACGCCCGGCGCCTGCAGCAGCACCTCGTTGAGCGGCAGGTTCTCGCCACCCGGCAGGGCTTGAATGGCATCCGAACCGATCACGTAGGTCGAGGCGCCGGTCTGGGTCTGGATCTCGTTTCGCGTCTTGGCCAGACGCTCGGCGGTGACGGTGATGTTCTGGATGCCGCCGCCACCGGCGGACGACGATTCATCATCGGCATGGGCAGCACCCGCCGCCATCGCCAGGACCAAAAGGCTGCACGCCGAAGCCCGCGGCAGACGCCCGGGCGAAAGAAGAACACGCATGAAAAACTCCGCTGACTGAAACCAAAAAAGAGAGGATTGGTTTCAGGCGGCGGGAGGGGCTCGGCTGGAGAAATAGCGGATCGGTGCGGCATGATGCGCGCCAGCAGCCGTGACGGGAGAGATCATTTCCGCCACGGTCGCGGGCGGCGCGATATCCGCTTGGACCGTCAGATCCAGCGAGGCGAAGGCGGCGATGCTGGCGCAGATGGCGCAAGCGCCGTCCGCCATCGGCAAATCCGGCCCGCCGGTGTTGCCGGCCGGCGCCGCGATCGTGGTGATCTGCGACGGTAACGGATGGATATGCCCGAAGGACAAAACCAGCTGCAGCGCCAGGGCCAGAAGGCCGAACCGGGCGCCCAAGCGGGTCATGAAGGATTTATGTCCGTCGCGAAACATGGCTACTTTATAGCATCAAACTTTTCATGAGCTACACGAGCTTTTCGACCAACGGCGCCACCAGCTTGGCGGGCGGCGCGCCGAACATGCGGGTGAAGGCGGCGTCATCCTGGGCCGACATGCGCAGCAGCGGGCGATAGAGCGCCCCGAACAGCAGATCGAATTGCGCCTTGCCGAAGGAAACCTTGTTGTCCTCCTCGCCATGGGCCAGGGGAATGAAGGCGTTGGGCGCGATGCTGACCGCGTGCATGCGGTTCTCCATCAGCCCGATGAACCAGTCGCGGCGCGGCTCGAAACGCTTGAAGGTTTCGGCGATCCGCAACAGGACGCCCCACAGCACCGCCTTGGCGCGCGGATCGTCATAGAAGAAATCCCAGGTGAAATGCGGATCCTGCCGGGCCGCCTCGAGGATGCCTTCGCATTCGGCGGTCAGCTCCTCCTGCTGGTCGCCCAGGACCAGATGCAGGAAGTTGAAATAATTGGGCAGCAGCGTGCGCGAGATCTGGTCGCTTTCCAGCAGCTCGGTCAGCGGATGGCACATCAGCCGGCGGAACGGATCGGCCCGGCGCTCCTGGGCGATGCCGGTGGCGACCGCGTGGACCAGCGCTTCGAGGAACTGGTTGGTCAAATCGGCGCAGCGATCGGAGTCGAGGAAGGCCTTGGCCTCTTCCGCCAGTTCCTCGTGCCGGGAAGAAATCAGGAAAGCCCCGATGATGGTCTGGGCATATCGATGAAGTTCATCCCGGCCGTGGCTCATCTCTGATCCTCATCAAAGGACACGAAGGGGGCTCCCGCCCGTGTCTCGTCGAACCCGAAGAAATCGAAGCTGGCCGAGATATGCGCCGGCAGCGGCGCCTCGACCTTGATCAGCCCCTTGCGCGGATGTGGCACCATCACGGCGCGGGAATGCAGATGCAGCTTTTTGCTGACTCCCTGCCCGGTCAGATAGGCTTCCGTGCCGCCATATTTGCCGTCGCCCTGGATCGGGGTACCAAGCAGCGCGCAATGGGCGCGCAGCTGGTGGGTGCGTCCGGTGCGCGGCTCCATCTCGAGCCAGGCAGCTTTCTTGTAGGCGCTGTCGACCACCCGGTAATAGGTGACCGCGCGCTTGCCATCTTCCTCGTCGACCTCGACCTTGTCGCCCATCTTGCTGCCGGTCATCTTGGCCAAGGCGGCATCGATGCGGCCCTGCGGATAGCGCGGCACGCCGACCACCAGTGCCCAATAGCATTTGCGCGCCTCGCGCGACCGGAACGAAGCGGCCAGCTTGGCGGCGGAGAAGGCGTTGCGGCCCAGCAGCAAAGCGCCGCTGGTATCCTTGTCGAGGCGATGGACCAGGCGCGGACGCTCCTCGGCTTTGAACCGCAGGCTGTCCAGCATGGCGTCGAGATGGTGATCCATGTTGGTGCCGCCCTGCACGGCCAAGCCGGCCGGCTTGTTCAGCACGATCACGTCGTCATCCATATAGAGAATGGCGTCGGCCAGCGCCTTGGCTTCGGCGGCGCTGACCGGCTTGGGCTGCTTAGGCCCGGTTTGCGCCGGAGCCTCGCCCAGCGGCGGGACGCGGATCATCTGCCCCTCTTCCAGCCGCTGGTTCGATTTGGCCCTTTTACCATCCACACGCACCTGGCCGGTGCGCAGCAGCTTTTCCAGCCGCCCATGGCCCAATTCGGGGAAGCGCCGCGAAAACCACCGATCCAACCTGAGATCGGTTTCGTCCGCCGTGACGGTGACGCTTTGTACTCCGCTCAAACGCTTGCTCCCCTTAAAACTATTACCCCTTATGCCACAGTTCCTGGATTTCCTCCAATTTCCGCTCCTTGGTCTCGGGAACCATCAGATAGACGAAAATGGCGGAAAGCACGCTCATGGCGCCGTAGAAGTA
>JAFAKZ010000399.1 GCA_019234745.1 Burkholderiales bacterium | reverse complement strand
CGCGAGGACCAGCCGGGCGATAAGCGCCTGGTGGCCTATTACACGCTGGAGGACGGGGCTGCCGTGGAGGCCGACGCGCTGCGCCGACATCTCTTGCAGCAGTTGCCGGACTATATGGTGCCGGCCGCTTATATGCACCTCGATGCCCTGCCCCTCACCAGCAATGGCAAGCTCGATCGTCGAGCACTGCCTGTGCCGGATGTCGAAGCCTATGCCACAGGCGAATACCAGGCGCCCTCGACCGAGATTGAAACGACGCTCTGCCGTATCTGGCAAGAAGTGCTGGGCCTGGCGCGTGTTGGCGTCAACGACAACTTCTTCGACATCGGCGGCGACTCGATCCGCAGCATCGCCATCGTGACGCAAGCCCGCGCTTGCGGGCTGGAACTGGCCGTTGTCGACCTGTTCGCACATCCCACCGTGGCTGCGCTGGCGGGCAACCTGTCGCAAGGTAGCGCACCTATCGCTACCTCTGCCGACCTACCGGCGATCAGCGTAGCGGACCAGGCCAAGCTGCCCGAGCACATCGAAGATGCCTATCCGGTGACGATGCTGCAATTGGGCATGATCTTCCATAACCAAGTTGGCGGTGAAGACAGCCTGTATCACGACGTGTTCAGCCACCGCGTGGCGTTGCCGGCGTGGGACGAGGCCGCCCTGCGCGCCGTGCTGCAGGCCATGAGCCGCAAGCATCCTATCCTGCGCACCTCGTTCGATCTGGGCAACTACAGCGAGCCGCTGCAGCTGGTGCATCGCGACGCACAGGTTCCGCTTACCGTCCACGATCTGTCGGGCCTCGACGCAGAAACCCAAGACCAGGCGATCCGCGATTTCTTCGAGCGCGAGCGCCACACGGCAATCGACCTGCATACGGCACCGCTGATCCGGCTGTTCGTGCATGTCATCGACGCGGCGGCCGTGCAGTTCACCTTGAGCCTGCACCACGCCATTCTCGACGGCTGGAGCGTAGCCGCCTTCCAGACGGAACTGTTCAACAACTACCACCATCTGCTCAAGCACGGGCACGTTGAGCTGGCCCTCGCCCCCCTGTCCGTGACGCCGCGCATTACCGCACTAAAGGAAAAGCAGGCACTGGCTTCTCCTGTACACAAGGCGTTCTGGCAAGGCTATCTGGCGGACAATGTGCGCAGCACGCTGCCGCCGGCCGACGGTGCTATTGATACAGGGCCCGGCCGCGTGCGCGGCATGTACCTCCCACGTGAGCTGGAGGCCGGCCTGCGCAAGGTGTCGAGCGAGCTGTCCGTGCCCCTGCGGACAGTATTGCTGGCTGTACATATGCGCGTACAGGCGATGCTCCTGGGCCAGGACGACATCACCATCGGCCTCGTCAGCAATATGCGCCCGGAAGAGACGGATGGCGACAAGGTGCTCGGCCTGTTCCTGAACACGCTGCCGTTCCGCCTCAAGCTGGCGCGTTCCAGCTGGAATACGCTCGTACGGCAGGTCTACGAGACCGAAGTGGCCGTCATGCAGCATCGGGACTACCCCTACTTCCAACTGCGCGTCGACAACGGCGAGGCTGCGCACTATGACGTGACGTTCAACTATACGAATTTCCACGTCTACGAAGACCTCGTCGCCGAGCAGAGCCAAGAGGGTTTGAAACTGGCCTTCGAGGCGACCGGTTTCCCGCTGGACATCAACTTCAACTACAGCGCCGCGAACGGCATCCATGTCGAGGTCGCGCCCGGCAGCCTGTCGACGCGCCAGGCGGAGCGTATCCTCGGCTACTACGAAGCGGCCCTTGCCGCCCTGGCGGCTGACCCGACGGCAAGCCATGATGCTTGCACGCTGATGACGGAGGAAGACTGCCAGCAACTGCTGGTCGGCTTCAACACGACCGGGGCGCCCCAGGCCGGGTACGCCCTGCTCCACCAACTGGTCGAAGCCCAGGCTGCGCAACAGCCGACGGCCGTGGCGATCCGGCACGAGCAGGAATCGCTGACTTACGGCGAGCTCAATGGCCGCGCCAACGTCATCGCCCACAGCTTGCTCGCGCTCGGAATCCGGCCCGATGACTGCGTCGCTGTATGTGCCGATCGCGGCATCGACGCCATCGTCGCCCTGCTGGGCGTGCTCAAGGCCGGCGGCGCCTACATCCCGCTGGACCCGACCTACCCCGCAGAGCGCCTGGCCTTCATGCTGGACGATAGTCAGCCCATCGCCTTGCTGACGCAGACGGCGCTATTGCCGACACTGCCCGCGCAGCTGCTGCCCGTCGTGCTGATCGACAACCTGGCCGCGAACGACCCCTCGCAGGGCAACCCCGACCCTGCCCAATTGGGCCTGGCCACCCATCACCTGGCCTATGTGATCTACACCTCGGGTTCTACCGGTCAACCTAAGGGTGTAATGGTGGAGCACGCCAACGCCGTCAACCTGGCACGTTGGCATGCCGATGCAGCTTCACTATCCAGCCAGGATCGCGTGCTGCAGTTCGCCTCGCACAGCTTCGACGTCTCGGTCGGGGAAATCTTCCCCGCGCTGGCGACGGGCGCGACGCTCGTCCTGCGCCCGAAGCGCATCACGGGCCCGGACTCCCATTTCATCGACTACCTCGACGCGCACGACGTCACCGTGTGCGATCTACCGACCGCCTTCTGGCATCAATGGGTCGGCGAGATCACGCAGGGCTTCGGCCGGCTCGGCAAGGCATTGCGCCTGGTGATCACAGGCGGCGACAAGCCGGAAATCGCCCCGCTGCGGCAGTGGTTCACCCACCCTCTGACACGCGACTGCGGCTGGATGAACGCCTACGGCCCCACCGAGGCGACCGTCACAGCGACGGCACTTGTCTACGGCCCGCAGTCGACTCTTCCCGACTCGAATATCCCCATCGGCCGCCCGATTGCGAATACGCGCATCTATGTGCTGGACGCCTTCGGCCAACCGGCGCCCATCGGCGTCACCGGCGAGATCTACATCGCCGGTGCCGGCGTCGCACGCGGCTACCTAGGCCATCCGGACCTAACGGCCGCACGCTTCCTCGACGATCCATTTGCAACGGGACAGCGCATGTACCGGACCGGCGACCTCGGTCGCTGGATGCCGGACGGCAATCTTGAATTCCTGGGCCGCAACGACTTCCAGGTGAAAATCCGCGGCTTCCGCGTGGAGCTTGGCGAAGTCGAGAGCCAGCTTGCTGCATGCCCAGGTGTCCGCGAAGCCGTTGTCCTGGCGCGAGACGACGAATCGGGCGGCAAGAAACTGGTCGCCTATATCACGTCCCTGGGCAGCGTGCAGCTTACTGCATCCGGCGTGCGCGAATTCCTCGCAACACGGCTCGCCGACCATATGTTGCCGAGCGCCGTTGTGATGCTGGCCGAGCTGCCGCTGATGCCGAACGGCAAGGTCGACCGCAAGGCCCTGCCCGAGCCCGAGACCAGCGCCGATACAGCGCGCCCATACGAAGCACCGGCCGGTGCCGCGGAGGAAGCCATTGCCGCCATCTGGGCGCAGTTGCTGGGCCAAGAGCGCATCGGCCGGCACGACCATTTCTTCGAACTGGGCGGACATTCGCTCAACGTCGTTCTCCTGGTGGAACGCGTACGCCGTGCCGGTTTCCATGTCGAAGCCAGTGACGTATTCGCGGCCCCCTCCGTCGCCGCCATGGCATCGGTGGCGCTAAGTCGCACTGCCGACAGCGATGCCTTCGTGGTACCGAAGAACCTGATCGGCGAACATGCCGAGGCCATCCGTCCCGACATGTTGCCGCTCGTCGCGCTCACGCAGGCCGAGATCGACGGCATCGTGGCGGCGGTACTGGGCGGCGTCACCAATGTGCAGGACATCTATCCGCTGAGTCCGCTGCAGGAAGGGATCCTGTTCCACCACCTGCTCGACACGGAACGCGACAGCTACGTCCTGCGCAACAGCCTCGTGTTCGACGAGCGTGCCCGCCTCGACGCCTTCCTGGCCGCCTTGCAGCACATCATCGACCGGCACGACATCCTGCGCAGCTCGATCCATTGGGCTGGCCTGCCCAAGGCCGTACAGGTAGTCCAGCGACACGCCGCGCTAATCGTCGAGACGGTCGGATTGAGCGCGGACGGCGACGCTACGCAGCAGTTCCTCGCACTCACCGAGCCGAGCCGCATGCGCTTCGACCTGACTCGGGCTCCGCTCTTGCGCGCCGTCGTTGCGCAAAACCCGACGACCGGCGAATGGCTGTTCTCGCTGTTGAGCCACCACATCGTCGGCGACCATGCCGCTGTGGAGCTGATGATCAGTGAGCTGCAGGCGCTGCTGCACGACCGCCCCGACCTGCTGCCGGCGCCAGTCCCCTACCGGAACTTCATCGCGCAGCACTTGGACGACGACCCGGCTGAGCACGAAGCCTACTTCAAGCGGATGCTGGCAGACGTCACCGAGCCGACAGCACCGTTTGGCGTGTTGGACGTACAGGTCGGCAGCAGTGAAATCGAGGAAGTCCACCTCGACGTCGATCCCGCAGTGGCGCAGTCGATCCGTCAGGAAGCGCGCCGGCTTGGCGTCACGCCGGCCGTCCTCTTCCATGTCGCAACGGCGCTCGTGCTGGGCCGCTGCAGCGGGCGCGACGACTTGGTGTTCGGCACCGTCATGTCCGGCCGCTTGCAAGGCAGCGAAGCGACATCCCAGATCATGGGCATGTTCATCAACACGCTACCCATCCGCCTGTCCCTGGCCGGCAGCGTGGAAGCGGCCGTACGCTCGGCCTACGCAAGCCTCGGCGAGCTGGTCGCGCATGAACAAGCCTCGCTGGTGCAAGCCAAGCGCTGCAGCGGCGTATCCGCCGCCGTGCCCTTGTTCACAGCTCTGCTCAACTTCCGCCACAGTCATCGGGACACCTCCAACGACGTGCGCGCCACGCCCGAAGCAACATGGCAAGGCATACGCACGCTGTCCAGCGACGAACGCACGAACTTCCCGCTGACCTTCAACGTCGACGACCTCGGCGACGATTTCAGTGCATCCGTGCAATGCGTCCGCAACATCGGCGCCCAGCGCGTAGCGGCTTACTTCAAGACCGCCGTGGATGCCTTGGCCACCGCTTTGGTGCAAACGCCAGAGGCGAGCCTTGCTGCGCTGGACGTACTACCCGCGGAGGAACGCCAGCGGTTGCTGCATGGTTTCAACGACACGCGGCAACCCTACCCGGAAGGGAAATTGCTGCACGAGCTGATCGAGCAGCAGGTCGAACAGCGCGCCGACGCGATCGCCGTGGCGTTCGAGACACATACCTTGAGCTATGCCGAGTTGAACCGGCAGGCGAACCAGTTGGCCCACCACCTGCTTGCCATGGGCGTCAAACCAGACGACCGCGTCGCAATCTGTGCCGAGCGCAGCCTCGACATGGTGGTTGGCCTGCTCGGCATCCTGAAGGCGGGTGCCGCCTACGTGCCGCTCGACCCTAGCCACCCAACGGAGCGGCTTGCCTGGATGCTGGAGGATTGCGCACCCCGGGCGCTGCTGACGCAAGGCGCGCTGGTCGAAACGCTGCCCGGTACGTCCACACCGCTGCTGGTGCTCGACTCGCGTGCACTGCGCGCGGAGTTGGCGATACTGCCGTCCGACAATCTGGCTCCCGCTGCGCTGGGGATCACGGCCGACAATATGGCCTACGTGATCTACACGTCCGGTTCCACCGGCATGCCCAAAGGGGCGATCAACCAGCATGGCGCTGTGGTCAACCGCCTGTGGTGGGCGCAGACGGAATACCGCCTGCAGCACGACGACTGCGTCCTGCAGAAGACACCTTTCGGCTTCGACGTGTCGGTATGGGAATTCTTCCTGCCGCTCTTGGCCGGCGCACGGCTCGTGATGGCCCAGCCCGGCGGTCACCGCAACCCGCAATACCTGCGCGAGATTATCGACGCCGAAGGCGTGACGACGCTGCACTTCGTGCCCTCCATGCTGCCCGCCTTCCTGGGCGAGATGCAGGACAGCGCTTGCCCTTCTCTACGCCGCGTGCTGTGCAGCGGTGAAGCGTTGCCCTACGCGGAACAGCTGCGCTTCCAGGCCCAGCTGCCGCATTGCGAACTGCACAATCTGTATGGCCCGACAGAAGCCGCCATCGACGTCACCGCCTGGCAGTGCGTGGCGGACCGCCATGTCGGCATCGTCCCCATCGGCAAGCCCATCGCCAACACGCAGATCTACATCCTGGACGATGCCGGACGGCCCGTGCCGCAGGGTGTCGCGGGCGAGATCCACATCGGCGGCGTCGGCGTCGCGCGCGGCTACCTGAACCGCGCGGAGTTGACGGCCGAGCGCTTCGTACACGATCCGTTCAGTACAGATCCTGCCGCGCGACTCTACAAGACCGGAGACTTGGGGCGCTGGCTGCCGGACGGTAATGTCGAATATCTGGGTCGTAACGACTTCCAGGTGAAGATTCGCGGTTTCCGTATCGAACTGGGCGAAATAGAAAGCCGCCTGTGCCAGTGCCACGGCGTGCGCGAAGCGGTCGTCGTCGCGCGCGAGGACAGCCCTGGTGCCAAGCGCCTGGTCGCCTATCTCGTCGCGGAAGAAGGCACGCAGGCCGACCTGTCGATCGAATCGCTGCGCACCCGGTTGCTGACCCAGTTGCCGGATTACATGGTGCCGGCCGCCTACGTCTGGCTCGATGCGATGCCGCTTACCACCAACGGCAAGCTCGACCGGCGCGCCCTGCCTGCACCCGACAGCCTGGCCTTCGCCGCCAACGCCTACAGGGCGCCCGGCACCGAAGTGGAACTCACGCTGTGCCGCATCTGGTGCGAAACGCTGGGCTTGGATCAGGTTGGTGTCGACGACAACTTCTTCGATATCGGCGGCGATTCGATCCGCAGCATCGCCATTGTCACGCGCGCCAAGTCCTGCGGGCTGGACCTTGCCGTGCTCGATCTGTTCACGCATCCGACGGTGGCCGCCTTGGCACGGGCACTGACGGAGCGGGCAGCGCCTGCACGTGACACCACGGCCGACACGGCAATCAGCGAAGCCGACCGCGCCAAGCTGCCTGACGCCGTGGAAGACGCCTACCCGGCGACCATGCTGCAGATGGGCATGATCTTCCACAACCAGCTCGACCAAGAAGCCGGCCTCTATCACGACGTATTCAGCCATAGCGTCACGCTGCCGCGCTGGGACGAAGCCTGCCTGCGCCTTGTGCTGGACGCCATGGGCGGCAAGCACCCGGCCTTGCGCACCGCCTTTGACCTCGGCCACTACAGCGAGCCACTGCAGCTGGTCTACCGCGACGCTCGGATACCGCTCACCACCGTCGACATCGCCAGCCTGGAGCCAGCTGCACAGGACCAGTTCGTGCGCGAGTTCGTCGACGCGGAAAGGCAGACGGCCTTCGCCCTCGATCAGGCGCCACTGCTGCGTGCCTTCGTCCACATCCGGAGCGCGCAGCAGGTGCAGTTCACGCTGAGCCTGCATCACGCCGTCATGGACGGCTGGAGCGTGGCATCTTTCCTGACGGAGCTGTTCAATACCTACTACCAGGCGCTCGCGTCGGGCTCGGTGACGCTCGCCTTGCTGCCCTTGTCGGTGACGCCGCGCTCGACCGCGTTCAAGGAAAGGGCAGCCCTGGCATCACCAGGCCACGCCGCGTTCTGGCGCGACTATCTGGCCGACCACGTGCACTCGCCCCTGCCACCTTTGGACGGCGAGGTGGAAGCGGTGCTGGAACGCACCCGCAACACCTCGCTGCCGGCCGACGTCGCCTCGCGCCTGCAAGCGATTGCGAGCGAACTGTCGGTTCCCTTGCGCACGATCCTACTCGCGGCGCACATGCGTGTGCTCTCCCTGCTGGCTGGCCATGACGACGTAACCACGGGCCTGGTCAGCAATGTACGGCCCGAGGAATCCGACGGCGACAAGGTGTTGGGCCTGTTCCTGAACACCTTGCCGTTCCGCCTGAAGATCGGCAAGTCCAGCTGGAAGGCGCTGATACGGCAGACCTATGCCAGCGAACTCGCCGTCATGCAGCATCGCGACTTCCCCTATTCGCAGATGCACGCCGACAACGGCCGCGTCTCCCACTACGAGGCGGTGTTCAACTACACCAACTTCCATGTGTTCGACCAGCTTGCGGCCGAATCAGGGGCGGGTGGCATGGGCCTTTCCTTCGAGGCCACGGGGCACGGCCTGGGCGTCAATTTCTCGCGCAATACGACCGGCATTCAGATCGAACTGAATCCGGAGAACCTGTCTGCACGGCAGACCGAACGCATCCTCGGCTACTACCAAGCTGCCCTGACGGCGATGGCAGCCGATCCCGATGCAGACCAGTCTGCCAGCCCGCTGCTTGCACCAGCCGAACTGGATGAATTGCTGCACGGGGTGAACGCAACGCAGCAACCGTATCCGCGCGATGAGCTCATCCACGCACTGTTCGAGGCACAGGTTGCAAGGCGGCCGCATGCGACCGCGCTGGTGTTCGGCGAGACATCGCTCAGCTACGACGTGTTGAACAAGCGCGCCAACCAGCTTGCGCACAAGTTGATCGAACTGGGCGTCCGGCCCGATACGCGCGTGGCGATCTGCGTCGAGCGCGGCATCGAGCTGGTCATCGGGTTGCTGGGTATCCTCAAGGCCGGCGGCGCCTATGTGCCCCTGGACCCGAACTACCCGGCAGAGCGCCTGCGCTTCATGCTGGACGACAGCAAGCCCATCGCAGTGTTGACCCAGGCCGCCCTGCTGGACCAGGTGCAAGCCCACGGCACCCCGTGCGTGCTGCTGGACAGCCAGGCCGGGCTTGCAAATCAAGCTGACGGCAACCCGGACCCGGCCACACTAGGGCTGCGCGCGGGCCACCTGGCCTATGTCATCTACACCTCGGGCTCGACCGGCCAGCCCAAGGGCGTCATGGTGCAGCACGACAGCCTGGGCAACCTGACGCGGGCACAAATCGACGCATTCAGCGTGCGCGACGACAGTCGCGTGCTTCAGTTCGTCTCGGTCAGCTTCGATGTATGCGCGTCGGAGCTGACCATGGCCTTGTGCAGCGGCGCCAGCCTGCACATGGCGTCGGCTGAAGCCCTGCTGCCGGGCGACCCGCTGCTCGAGGTGCTGCACCAGCAATGCATCACGCACGTCAGCCTGCCCGCAGCCGTACTGGCCGTCCTGCCAGAACACGCAGCACTTCCCCACCTACGGACCATCCTGGTCGGCGGTGACGTCCTGCCGCCGGCCCTGGCGCGACACTGGGCGATGCGCGTGGCCTTGTTCAACTGCTACGGCCCCACCGAAACGACCATCTGCGCCAGCTATCACCGCTGCAGCGTGGTCGAGGACGGATCGGTCCCGATCGGCCGGCCGCTGGCCAATACGCAGATCTACGTGCTGGACGCCATGCTGCACCCGGTCCCGTTCGGCGTGGTCGGCGAAATCTACATCGCCGGCGACGGCGTCGCGCGCGGCTATCTCGGCCAGCCGGAACTGACGGACGAGCGTTTCGTGGATGATCCGTTCCGCCCCGGCCAACGCATGTACAAGAGCGGTGACCAGGGGCGCTGGCTGGCCGACGGCAATCTGGCCTTCGCCGGTCGCAACGACTTCCAGGTGAAGATTCGCGGTTTCCGGATCGAGCTGGGTGAAATCGAGAACCGACTCGCATCCCACCCACAGGTCCGCGAGGTCGTCGTCGTAGCCCGCGAAGACCTGCCCGGTGACAAGCGCCTGGTGGCCTACCTCACGTCGCGTGACGGCAGCGCGATGGAGGCGGACGAGCTTCGCCAGTACGTTGCCGCCGCGGTGGCCGAGCATATGGTGCCGAGCGCCTACGTCGTGCTCGATGCCATGCCGCTGACACCGAATGGCAAGGTGGATCGCAAGGCCCTTCCGGTACCCGTACTGGTACGTGGCAACGCCGACTATGTCGCGCCTCGCGACGAGCTGGAAGAAGCGCTTGCGCACCATTGGGCCGATGCGCTCAAGCTCGACCGTATCGGCATACACGACAGTTTCTTCGAGCTGGGCGGCAACTCCCTGCTCATCGTGAAGCTGCACAGCCGTCTGAGCGAGCTGTACCCCGACCGGCTGGCCATCGCCGACTACTTCAAGCACACGACCGTGGCCCGCCTGGCCGAGCACATCCGCACGGGTGCGGACGCGAACTCCCGCGTGTCGGCGACGCTATCGCGGGCCGAGCAGCGCAGGAGCCGCATGGCGGCGCAGCGGGCCGGGCGCGACCGACAAAACCAGCAAGCAGCCACGAGCGACGAATAAGCCAGAATGGACAGGTTTCAATGAACGCGAACCAATACTCCTCGGACGACTACGCCAACGCCGTCGCCATCATCGGCATGTCGGGACGCTTCCCCGACGCGGATAACCTCGACACGTTCTGGGCCAATATCCGCAACGGTCTCGATGCCGTGCAGCCGCTGTCGGACGACGAACTGCTGCAGGCCGGTGTCAGCGCCGACATGCTGGCCGACAAGGACTACGTCAAGGTCGCTTCGGAACTGAAAGGCATCGAGCTGTTCGACGCCGGCTTCTTCGGCGTCACCCCGCGCGAAGCGCAGGCCATGGACCCACAACATCGCCTGTTCATGGAATGCGCCTGGCATGCCCTGGAACACGCCGGCTACGACCCGCATGCCTACCCGGGCGCAATCGGCCTGTACGCCGGTACCGCGCTCAGCGCCTACCTGTTCGGCAACATCCTGCCAAACGCCGCTTACGTCGCCTCGGCCGACACGCGCCAGCTGCAGATGGTCAACGACAAGGATTTCCTGTGCGGCCGCATCGCCTTCGAACTGGATCTGCGCGGCCCCGCCGTGACCGTCCAGACAGCGTGCTCGACTTCGCTCGTCGCTGTGCATATGGCATGCCAGGCGGTGCTGAGCGGCGAATGCGAGATGGCGCTCGCGGGTGGCGTGTCGATCCAGGCGATGCAGAAGCGCGGTTACCGCTACGTCGAAGGCGGCCTGCTGTCGGCCGACGGGCATTGCCGCGCCTTCGACGCGAACGCGACCGGCATCATCACTGGCAATGGTCTTGGTATCGTCGTACTGAAGACGCTGGCCAATGCCATCGCCGACGGCGACACGGTCCACGCCATCATTCGCGGCTCCGCGATCAATAACGACGGCCGCGACAAGGCGAGCTTCGCCGCCCCCAGCATCGACGGCCAGGCGGCGGCCATCCTGGAAGCCCAGGCCGTATCGGGCATCGACGCGGCATCCATCAGCTATATCGAAGCCCACGGGACGGGCACCATGCTGGGCGACCCGATCGAGGTCGGCGCATTGCGGCAGGCATTCGGCGCGTCCACGAGCAGGAAGCAGTTCTGCGCCATCGGCTCGCTCAAGAGCAACGTGGGGCACCTCGACGTCGCTGCTGGTGTCGCCGGCCTGATCAAGACGGTCCTTGCCCTCAAGCACAAGGAGATCCCGCCCACACTGCACGTCACGGAGCCTAATCCACATATCGGCTTCGACAGCAGCCCCTTCTTCGTCAATACGCAGCTGCGGCCATGGTCGGACGCCGCCGCGCCACGTCGCGCGGGCGTAAGCTCCTTCGGCATCGGCGGCACAAACGCCCATGTGATCGTGGAAGAAGCCTGCCTGCCTGCATCGCCGCTCCCGTCGCGCGATGCGCAACTGCTCGTGCTGTCCGCACGTACGCCTGCAGCACTGGACCAGGCCACGGCAAACCTGGCGGACTTTCTGGCGGGCGCACCGGATACGAACCTGGCCGACCTTGCCTACACGCTGCAGCGTGGACGGCACCATTTCAACACGCGGCGCAGCCTGAGCTGCGCCAATGTGCAGGAAGCCATCGCCGCCCTGCGTGCCCCGACGCCCGCACAACGTAGCGAGGCAGGCGCCGAGCCGCCCATCGTATTCATGTTCCCCGGCGGCGGCACGCAATACGTGGGCATGGCGCGGGCACTCTATGAGTCAGAAGCGCTGTTCCGCGGCATCGTCGACGAATGCGCAACACTGTTGCTGCCGACCCTCGGCCACGACCTGCGCGAAGTGCTGTTCCCGACGCCCGAGCAGGAGGCCGCGGCCGCCGCCCTGATTAACCAGACGCATTTCACCCTTACCGCCCTGTTCACGGTCGAATACGGCCTGGCCAAGCAGCTCAACGCCTGGGGCATCCACGCCAGCGCCATGGTAGGCCATAGCCTGGGCGAGTACGTCGCCGCCTGCCTGGCCGGCGTCTTCACGCTGAAGGACGCACTCAAGATCGTCGAGGCGCGTGGTCGACTGATTGCCAGCCAGCCGACGGCAAACATGCTGGCAGCGCTGGCCACGCCCGCCGACATCCTGCCGAAACTGACCCAGGACACGTGGCTGGCCTGCGTCAACGGCGCACAAGCGTGCACGATCTCCGGCACGCCGGAGGCCACCGAAGCACTCGCGCTGCGCCTTGAGAGCGAAGGCGTCGACTATCAGCTGCTGCGCACCTGGCCCGCCTCGCATTCCGGCCTGATGGAGCCGATCCTGGCGCGATTCCGCGCGGTATTTGCCGGCGTCGAATTGCGCCAGCCGAAACAGCCCTACCTGTCGAACCTCTCGGGCGACTGGATCACGCCGGAGCAGGCGACAAGCCCCGAGTATTGGGTGTCACACCTACGCGAGACGGTACAGTTCGCGGGCTGCCTCGCCAAGCTGCGACAGAACCCGGCAAACGTCTACGTCGAAGTCGGCCCCGGTCACACGCTCGTCAACTTGCTGAAGCGCGATTTCACGGGTACCACGCCGCCCGCCACCGTCACCTGCCTCCCACGCCAAAACGCCGGCGGCAGCAGCTTGCTGTCGGTGATCGGTGCGCTCGGTCAGCTTTGGACGCGCGGAGCGCGCATCGATTGGGACGCCTTCCGCGCAGATGAATCGCGCCGCCGCATCCCGCTCCCAGGCTATCCCTTCGAGCGCAAGCGCTATTGGATCGACCCGCCTTCAGGCGTCCAGGTGCTCGCGGAAGGCACAGTCAGCCCCGCATGGCAGGACGGTGAGCCAGCCGATGACGCTTCTGCACCAGCCGCCGACTCGGCCTCAACGCTGCAGGCACGCCCTGCGCTCGAGATTGAATTCGTCGCCCCAACCACCGAGACGGAGCAAACACTGTGCGCTGAATGGGAGCGTCTGCTTGGCGTATCGCCGATTGGCGTGCACGATCACTTCTTCCAGCTTGGCGGCAGTTCGCTTAGCGCCATCCAGCTGACCTCGCGCATCCGCGCTGCGCTGAGCGTCGAACTTCCCCTGCGCGCCCTGTTCGAGACGCCGACGGTCGCGGCCCAGGCCTTGGAAATCGAACGCCGGCGCAACGCGGCCAGCGATGCTGCGGACACGATCGCGCCGCGTGCCGCCAGCGACAGGATTCCCCTGTCCTTCAGCCAGCAGCGCGTGTGGATCGTCGATCGGCTGGACGCACGTGCCGGTGCGGCCTACCACATCCCCAAGGCGCTGCGTATGCAGGGCGCGCTCGACAAGTCAGCCTTGAAAGCAGCACTCGACCGCATCGTGGCACGGCACGAGAGCCTGCGTACCGTCTTCGCCGAGGTCGACGGCGAGCCCGTACAGGTCGTCAATGCGCCCAATGTCGGCTTTGCCCTCGCAGAACACGATATTTCCCACGCGGTCGGGCAGGAACGCGAGTTCATGCTCAAGACGATCGCTGCCGACGAGGCGGCGCAGGCGTTCGACCTGGCTGCCGGCCCGCTGATCCGCGGCCAATTGCTGCGGTTGGGCGAAGACGACCACGTGCTGCTGATCACGCAACACCATATCGTCACCGACGGCTGGTCGATCGGCATCCTCGTGCAAGAGCTGTCTGCCCTCTACCAGGCCTTCACCCGAGGGCAGCCTGACCCGCTACCGGCATTGCACCTGCAGTACGCCGACTACGCCGTCTGGCAGCGCCGCCACCTGCAGGGTGCCGTGATGGAGCGCGAAGAGGCGTTCTGGAAGTCCTACCTGGGCGGTGCTCCCCATCTGCTGGAACTACCTACCGACCGTCCCCGCCCGGCCATCCACGACTACCAGGGCGACAGCGTGGCGCTGCGCCTTGCGCCGGCCTTGAGCGCCGCGTTGCGCGCGTTCTCGCAGCGCCATGGTGCAACCTTGTTCATGACCTTGCTGGCAGGCTGGTCGCTTGTACTTGCGCGCCTTTCCGGCCAGGACGATATCGTCGTCGGCACACCGGTCGCCAATCGCCAGCATGGCGAGGTCGAATCGCTGATCGGCTTCTTCGTCAATACGCTGGCGCTGCGCGTCGCCATCGATCCGGATGCAAGCGTTGCGGACCTGATGGCAGGCATCAAGGCAGGCACCTTGTCGGCATACGAGCACCAGGACATGCCCTTCGACCGGGTCGTGGAGGCACTGCAGCCTGTTCGCAGCACGAGCCATAGCCCGATCTTCCAGGTCATGCTCAACCTGCATAACACGCCGAGCGACAGCGACCTGGAAATGGCGGGCCTGAAGCTCAGCGCCATCGCCGAATCGGCCACCACCTCGCAGTTCGACATGATGCTGTCCCTGGTCGATTGCAGCGAGGGCATCATCGGCGAGATCAGCTTTGCGCAACAGCTGTTCGACGTCGCCACGATCGAACGCGTCGCCAGCCTGCTGCAAACGGTAATGGCGCGAATGGTGGAGTACGAGGACGCGAAGGTCCACGAACTGATCGACCTCGATGGCGACGCCCGCCAACAGGTGCTCTACCGCTTCAACGATACGCAGCGCGCCTTCCCCGACGAGACGCTGCCACACCAACTGTTCGAAGCGCACGCTGCCACGGCACCCGACGCCACGGCCCTGCTGTTCGAGTCGACACAGCTCAGCTACGACGCACTGAATCGCCGTGCCAACCAGGTCGCGCACCGCCTGATCGCCATGGGCGTGCAGCCCGATGATCGCGTGGCGCTGTGCGCCGAACGCGGCATCGACACGATCGTGGGCCTGCTTGGCATCCTCAAGGCGGGCGGCGCCTACCTGCCGCTCGACCCGAGCTACCCAGTCAACCGCCTGGCCTACATGCTGGCGGACAGTGCCCCCGTGGCGATCGTCACGCCCTCGGCTATGCAGGAGAGCTTTGCGGCACAGGCGGCCCCCTTGCTGCTGCTCGACGATCCGTCGCTGCAAGCCCACGCCGAGACCAACCCGGACGCGGCTTCGCTTGGCTTGCATGCCGGCCACGTCGCCTACGTGATCTACACCTCCGGTTCAACCGGCCGCCCCAAGGGTGTCATGGTCGAGCATCGCGGCCTGTGCAATCTTGCGCTGCTGCAGATCGACGCGTTCGGGCTCGGTGCGGGCAGCCGCGTGCTGCAGTTCGCCTCGCCGGGCTTTGATGCGAGCATCTGGGAAGTCGTCATGGGCCTGTGCAGCGGCGCCGCGCTCTGCCTTGCCCCGCGCGATGCACTCTGGCCCGGCGAGCCTTTGGCGCAGACCCTGGCGCAGCACGCGGTGACACACGTCACCCTGCCGCCGTCCATCCTGGCCGCCTTGGAAGACCCAAACCGGTTCGCACCGATGACCGTGGTGGTGGCCGGCGAAGCCTGCCCACCCACACTGGCGCAGAAATGGTCGGCACGACACGCCTTCTACAATGCCTACGGCCCGACGGAAGCCACTGTCTGTTCCAGCTTCCACCGTTGCGGCGGCGATGAGCAGGGCAGCGTGCCGATCGGCCAGCCCGTTGCCAACGCACGCATGTATATCCTGGACGAGCGCCTGCAGCCGGTTCCCATCGGCGTGCGTGGCGAAATCTACATTGGCGGCGTCGGCATCGCGCGCGGCTACCTGGGCCGGCCGGAACTTACGGCCGAAAGCTTCCTGGACGACCCATTCCAACCCGGCGCCCGCCTCTACAAGAGCGGTGACCTGGGGCGCTGGCTGCCGGATGGCAGCGTCGAATACCTCGGCCGCAACGACTTCCAGGTCAAGATCCGCGGCTTCCGCATCGAACTGGGTGAGATCGAACACCAGCTTGGAGCGTGCCCTGGCGTACGCGACGCCATCGTGCTCGGGCGCGAGGACCTGCCCGGCGACAAGCGCATCGTCGCCTATGTCACGCCACAGGATGGCGCAACGCTATCTGCAGCCGCCCTGCGTACGGCGCTATCCGCGTCGCTCGCCGAGTACATGCTGCCTAGCGCCTTCGTCGTCATGTCCGCGTTCCCATTGACGCCGAACGGCAAGGTCGACCGCAAGGCCCTGCCGATCCCTGACAGTGACGCTGCTGCCCAGCGCAGCTACGAGGCGCCCAAGGGCAGCATCGAGGAGGCGATCGCTGCGATGTGGCAGGACATCCTGCACCTTCCCCGCGTTGGGCGCCACGACCACTTCTTCGAACTCGGCGGGCACTCGCTGATGGTGGCGCAGTTCATTACCCGCGTGCGCGAAAAGTTCGGCGTCACCTTGCCGCTCTTCAACGTGTACCAGACGCCGACCGTCGCCGCCCTGGCCGAAATCATC
>JAFAKZ010000256.1 GCA_019234745.1 Burkholderiales bacterium | reverse complement strand
TTTCGACGTCGGCGCGAGGTATGTCGTCAATCCCAAGAACCGCCACTCATTCCTCGGCCGCCAAGCCCGGCGTAGCAATACGCCGAGTCGTTGGCAGCGTGGAAGGTGGCGGTTTCGATGCTACCTTGGTTTCCGAAAATCGCAGGGTAACCTAGGTACTTACACCCCTGCGACGATCGACCCCGTCACTGCGAAGTCATTGGAATCGTCGGCACATGAATGGGACCGCCAATGATGGGTGGGTGTGGAAGATGGAGCCAAAGGTAGTAGCTGCTAACGTTACCTGGCGGGATGGGGTTGGTTTCAGCGGAACCGCCTGTGGAGTCGCCGCCAACGACCAGTGTGATTTCAGGTGCATTCAATGTGTACATAGGAACATCCTTCATCAAGTTTGACTTCTACCATATCGATCGGCGATTTCACTGATCGATCCAAAAAACCATTAGCTCATCGAGCAATCGGTGCGGGCATCGGTTCTGCGTCGACACGCTCAGTTACGCCTGGGAGGTCGATCGGACCCCAAAACCAGTTTCTGGAACTATTACCTGCGCCAGGCGGCACCGTGATATTCCGGCCGCCCATAGGCAGGCCGCCTGCAACAGCGCTGCATTGCTGTTCATTCAACAACACCTTCTTAACGCTCCTTTCACTAGAACTACCTTGTTTACATTGATCGACGGCAAGCATCGATACGTCCTCAATGCCGCCCCGTTGTTGGCAATCGATCACGCTCCAACAGGGTCACGGCACACCTACGCTGGTTCCACCAACGCCCCCACCTGTGCCGGCTCGGCGCCTACCTGACGGAAATCCTGTGCTACCTTGCCCTTGTCCAGACGTACCACGCGGGCCGCCATGGCGATGGTTTCCGGCCGGTGGGCGATGATCACGCGCGTCAATTGCAACTGCCGCACGGCATCGTTCACCAATCTCTCGCATACCACGTCGAGGTGGCTGGTGGCTTCGTCGAGGAATAGGATGCGTGGCTGCTTGTAGAGCGCCCTCGCCAGCAGGATGCGCTGGCGTTGCCCTCCTGAGAGCGCCGTACCCATGTCACCGATCAAGGTTTGGTACCCCATCGGCATTGCCATGATCTCGTCGTGGATCGCGGCGAGCTTGGCGCAGGCTTCGATGCGCCCCTGTTCGACTTCCGGCGAGAAGAACCCGATGTTGTCGACAATGGCGCCGGCAAATAGCTGGTCGTCCTGCATCACGGCGCCGAGCATATCGCGGTAGGCACGCAAGCCCAGTCCCCTTAGTGGCACGCCGCCGATCAACACCTCCCCCTCAAGCGGCTGTACCAGCCCCAGCAGCACCTTCAACAGCGTGGTCTTGCCGCAGCCTGATGGGCCGACCATCACCACCGACTCGCCTGGTTCGATCTTCAGGTTTACGCCGTCGAGCACCCACGGTTCGGTGTCGGCATAGCGGAAGCGCACATTGCGAAGCTCGATGCCTGGCTGCACGTGGCCTGAAGCATGGCTGCCGTCAAGTTGCGGCTCCGGCTCGGTCAGCGCGATGTCGGCCAGTCGCTCGCACTGGATGCGCAGCATTTTGATGTCGAAAAAAAGGTCCACCAGGCTGCCGACACGGCCGCTGAACTGGCTCTTGTAGGCGGCGTAGGCGAAGATCATGCCGATCGAGAACTGGTTGTCCATCACCATCAAGGCGCCCAGGTAGGTCACCAGGATGTTCTCGATGCCGAACACGAGACCGTTGGCCGTCTTGAACAGCACGGACATGCGCTGCGTCGCCAGGTCGCGGTTGGTGGTGTTGACGGTCAGGTTCAACCACTGCGAGCGGCGCTCGTCTTCGCGATTGAACAGCTTGATGCTCTGTAGCCCCCGTACGCTTTCGAGGAAGTGGCTCTGCGCCTTGGCGGCATGGACGATCTTCTCCTCGTTCGCCACCTTGAACGGCTCGTAGGCGACCGCACGGATGACCACGTAGATAAGCAGCGCCGCGAAGGTCACGGCGGCGAGCTTCAGGCTGTAGAACAGCATCATGGCAAGCGCAGCGACCGCCATCATGCCGTCGAGGATGGCACTCAATGCAGTATTGGTCAGCACGTCGCGGATCGTATTGATGGAGCCGAAGCGCGACACCACATCGCCCAAATGGCGTTTCTCGAAGTAGGCCATCGGCAGCTTGGTCAGCTTGGTGAACAGGTTGCCGATCCATTGAAGATTTAGCGTGGTCGAGAAGTACACCACCAGATAGGAGCGGAAGGTGGTGATGGCCATCTGCAGCAGCATCAGGAAGAAGAAGCCGAGCGACAGTACCTTCAACAGGTCGCGGTCGTTCGACACGATGACGCCGTCGATGACCCATTGCTGGAAGAATGGCGAGATCAACGCCAGAACTTCCAGCGACAAGGACAGCAGCAGCACGTGGATCAGCGAGCGGCGCAGGCCGACCACGCTGCCGACCAGGGTACGCAGCCGGATCGCCTGCACTTCCTTCTTCGCCTCGAAGGCCGGCGTCGGCATCAGTTCCAAGGCGACCCCGGTGAAATGCTTCGACACCTCCTCGTAGCCGAGCTTACGGATGCCGAAGGCCGGGTCGTGGATCTCGACCACCTTGTCAGTGGCGCGCTTGAGAACAACGAAGTGGTTCAGGTCCCAATGCAGGATGCAGGGCGTCTGCAATTCCGGCAGCTCATTGAGCTCCAGGCGTAGCGGCCGGCCTGCCAGGTTCAGCGCGTTGGCGAACTGGATCAGCTGGGCGAGGTTCGCCCCCTTGATCGACAGCGAGAAGCGCCGGCGCAGGCTCGGCAGGTCCGTGACGTGGCCGTGGTAGCCGGAGACCATGGCGAGGCTGGCCAGGCCGCATTCGGCCGCCTCGGTTTGCAACAGCATTGGCAGCTTGCGGCCGAAGCCCCAGTGTAGGGAATCAAGAATGTTCATACCTAAGCTCTGCTACCTTTTCGCCTGGAAAGTCATGCGATTGGAAAGACACACCAATGTGTTTCATTGCGCTAGCAATAGCGCTATTCACTTCACCCCAACTTGCCCTTGATCGACAGCAGCGGCTCGAAGATCCATTCGATCAACCGGCGTCGGTCGGTCAGGACGTCGGCCTCTACCGCCATGTCCGGCTGCAGAGCTTCCTGGCGGCCATAAGCCAGGATGGTCTGCTCGGCCGGCTTGACCGTGATGCGATACAGCGCCTCGCCACTCGGGTTGACCACTGATGCGGGCACCGCCTTGACGGCGCTGCGCGACACCTCGGTCACGATGCCCGCATGCTGGCCGAATTTCTGATACGGATAGGGCTGGTAGCGCAGATGTACGTCCTGGCCCGGACGTACGAACCCAATCGCGCTGCTGGGAGCGTAGAAGTAAGCCACCAGGCTTGAGCCGTCGGGGATGATCGCCGCCAAAGGTTCGCTACCCGTGGCCGACTGGCCTGGCTCGGCCTGGATCGCCACCACCGTGCCGGCGATCGGCGCGGTGATGCGCACTTCACGCTGTGCCTCGGTCGTAGCGAGGTCCTGTCGGAGCGCCGTGATATTGCGTTCGACCTCGCCCTTCTGGCTGGCGTCCTTCAACGGTTCAGCGGCGATCTCGGCGTCCACTGAGCCGATCTGGCTCTGCAGCTCGCGCTGGGCGCGCTTCAGTGCGCTCAGGCGGCCTTGCTGGTCGAGCAGTTCGTCGGCCTTCTCCTGCACCTGCAGGGCCGGCATGAAGTTTTCGCGGCCGAGCTGCTGGTAGCGGCCATAGGCGGTCTGCGCCAGATCGACGCGGCGCTGTTGGCCGACGATCTCCTCTCCCATCTGGCCCAACTGCGCCTGCAGGTCGGCCAGGCGCCGGCGGTTGGCGGCCAACTGGTCGGCCTGCTGCCGGCCCAGGTTGACGAG
>JAFAKZ010000238.1 GCA_019234745.1 Burkholderiales bacterium | reverse complement strand
ACGGTGAAGACCGGCGGAGATCTGACATTCGCAGGCGAAACCGTGGGCGGCGCGCTGGTAGCGACGGCGACAGGCAATATTCTCGGCAGCGGCAGCGCGACTCAGGCTACGGCGAACGCAGCGACGTTCTCGGCCGGTGGCAGCATTGGCCCATTGAATACCAACTTCCAGCACTTTGGCGGTACGGCGACAGGCGATATCAATATCGTCAACGCGACGCCGCTGACTTTGGCAAGCGTTAGCGGAGGGAATGTTTCGATAGCCAGTACCGGCGGCCTGACGACCACGCTGGGTGTCGTCGGCGCAGGTTCGGTCAGCCTGATTACCCATAGCCCACTGACGATCGGAACGGGTGGCGTCAGTGCCGGCACGGGCCTTACGTTGCAATCGGGCACGGGTACGGGCCACGATGACATCACCATCAATGGCAACGTGGCAACGCAGACGGGCAATTGCAGCGTGACGTCGGGCGGCAACGTGATGCAGAACGCCAATATCAGCAATGGCAGCAGCGGCGCGGTGACGGTGAGCGCGGCGACTGGCAGCATCACGATGGCGCCTGGCACGTCCACGTCCACGAACGGCGGCAGCATCGGCTACAGTGCACAGGGTAACCTGACGCTGGCGCAGCTCAATGCCGGGTCGTCGGGTAGCGTTGCCTTGACGGCGACGACGGGGAATATCTCGTCGGCTACGCCGGGGCAGATCAACATCATCGGCGGCAAGCTGGCCGTAACGGCGGGCGGAAATGTGTCGCTCGAAGCCCAAGTGCCCGCTGGCGGTGTGACCGTGTCGGCAGCTTCCGGCAACATTACTGATGCGAACGGTAATGTGCTGGGTAGTGGCACCGGCGGTGGCACAGGTGGTGGCGGTACTGGCGGCGGTGGTACGGGTGGTGGTGGCACCGGCGGCGGCGGTACTGGCGGCGGTGGCACCGGCGGTGGTGGTACGGGTGGTGGCGGCACCGGCGGCGGTACTGGCGGCGGTGGTACGGGCGGTGGCGGTACGGGCGGTGGCGGTACTGGCACCGGCGGCGGCACGGGCGGCGGCGGTAGCGGAACGATTGCGGGTGATAACGGCGCAGGCGGATCCAGCAGTACGAACCCGATCGATGCCAACCAAAACCAGACGGTGACGGCAATTACGACGACCACGACCACGGTGACGACGGGTACGACCGTCGATACGACGACCAGCCAGGTCAACAAGCAGTCCGGCAACCAGCCTGCGGGTGAAGGGACGACGGACGACAACAAGAAGAAACCGAAGAAGTGTTGAGGTGAAAATGAACGCTTCAGTGTTTAAACGGCTCTAAGGACCTCACATGTTGAATAGTGTGTTGCGTGTACTGGAAGCGGGGAGCGGGCGGGGCGCTGTGTCTGGCGCCCCTGCGCGGTGGCCAGTGTTGCGACGTTTGGCAGCACTCGTGCTGGCATCGACCATGGTGGCGGTACCGGCCTATGCGGACACGGCGGGTACCGTGACGCAGCTTGCAGGTGTGCTGACGGCCCATAAATTGGATGGGACCACGCGGATTCTGAGCATGCAGTCCAATGTGGATTCGGGCGATCTGCTGTCGACCGGGGCGAATAGCTATGCGCGCCTGAAGTTCACCGACGGTGGCGATATGACGCTGCGTCCGAATACGCAGATGAAGATCGACGATTACCGCTTCAACCAGGAGAAGCCGCAGGAGGACAACGCCTTCTTCCGCTTGGTGAAGGGGGGCTTGCGTGCGGTGACAGGCCTGGTAGGGCATCGTAACGGCTTGCAGAACTACCAGCTGGCGACGCCGACGGCGACCATTGGTATCCGGGGGACGGACTGGGGTGCGCTGTACTGCGAGAATGACTGCGGCGGCTACAAGGACAACGCCGGTAAGACGCCGCAGAACGGCTTGTACGTGGATGTGACGAACGGCAAGATCGTCGTGACGAACACGGGTGGGTCTCAGGAGTTCTCGCCAGGGCAGTTCGGCTTTATTGGCGGGGTAACCACGCCGCCCATCATCCTGCCGCCGAATGAGGGGGTCCCCATCTCGACCGACAAGGGCCTGAACAAGCCGCCTGAGTCAGTGCTGGGCAACCAGACGAATCAGAAGGACTTCCAGTGCACGATTGACGGGTAACGCGCTGATCGCAGTTGGACGGAGGAGGCAAATTGCCCGGTGCAGTTTGCCTTCTTTTTTTATCGCCGCATACAAGCTCTGCAAGCGGCTCATGCCTCGAGCCAGGTTGCGGCGCCCAAGGTAATTCTTGAACCGACCAAATGCATTTCAATCCCCCCGCCTTTTCTGACCTTGACGAAGCAGAAGCTTGGTACAGGAGTGCGCTTGCCAATATAGGCGACGCAGTATTGGCTGGCGACGACATCTCGTTGCCCGCCAGTGTGAAGCAGGCATGGCAGCTACGGGCCGATTTCCGCGAAAGGACAGCCGAGTCCCTGGTTGATCCGACCACGGCTGAGCACTTCTTGGCTGCCAACCCGCTGCCTGACCTCCTGCGCCTCGAAGCAATGCTGGTGCAGCAGGGCTACACGGGCGCCTCGCTACTCAAGAAGGTGATCGAGAGACTTTCCAAGCTCTCCGTCTTCCTGGATGAGGACGTCGGCTTCGTCGCAGGCACACCCGTGTGGACGGATAAGGGCTTGGCGCCCATCGAGCAGCTCAAGGTCGGCGATGTGGTCCTGTCCAAGTCGGATGTGACGGGGGCGGTGGCGCACAAGCGGGTAACGCGGACGTTTGTGACGCAAGACAAGGAAATCTTTGCGACACAGCTAAGTTCAGGGCACGACCGCGATGGTGAGAGCGTCACCTATTACGATTTGTTCTTCGTTACCCGCGAACACCCTGTATGGGCAGTTGGCGCGGGCTGGACGTCGATCGTGGAAGCGAGCAATAGCATCGAACTGAACGCGCTTGAACTTAGGGATGGCGGAAAGTGCTATGCGGACAAGACTATTTGGCCCGTCTTCGTCGCCGACAGCGACCCGAACGTTGGCGTGGTATTGCTTGACCGCGGCTTTGATGAGATGAGCGTCCCCGTAGTCTTCGACAGCAGCACTGCCGTAGAGCCCGGCTTTTTCAACTTGCGCTTCAACGGTGCCACGCCGATGTTCACGGACGATACCCAACACCTCAGCGAACTGTGTACCGACGACTACCGGAGCTACCGCACGACCGTGTACAACATCGAGGTCGAGGATTTTCATACCTACTTCGTCGGCGAGATCGGACTGTGGGCGCACAACGCCTGTGACAAGTCGACGGAGTCGAGGTCAAACTGAAACCGGCGTACCGTCTAGCTTCAGGCCGCCTGGCGCAGCGGCTCGTGCTCCGGGATGGCGAGGCGCGTGGCCGATACGGGGCGGCCGTCGCGGAAGATCAGTAGTTCGCCGGCTTGCATGGCCGTCCAGGCTTCGTTATCGGTCAGCGGCATGGTGGCGATGACGGCGACGCAGTCGGCCGGGGTGGTGACGGCGCTGAAGTCGACT
>JAFAKZ010000202.1 GCA_019234745.1 Burkholderiales bacterium | reverse complement strand
TTCGTCGACATCTCCTCCATCCCCTTCGATGCCATCGACCATATCGACGTGCTCAAGGACGGTGCCTCGGCTGTGTACGGCTCGGATGCCATGGCGGGCGTGGTGAACGTGGTGCTGAAGAAGTCCTTCAAGGGCCGCTCGATCAATATCGAAGGGGGCGAATCGGGACATGGCGATGGCGCCACCGAGCATGCCTCGCTTACGGCCGGCTGGGGCGACCTGAATACAGATGGCCAGGATGGCTACCTGGCCTTCGAATATCGGCATCAGGATTCCATCCTGCTGACCAAGCGTTCCTACCTCGCCAACGCGAACTGGACCCGGTTCGGCGGTGTCGACCTGACGCCGCAGAATGGTGCGGCGACCGACGCCAACGGCGACGCCTTCGCCGCCTGCCCGGCCTGCGGCCCTGCCAATACCCACTATACGATCCAGCCGCAGACGGAGAACGTCAACGTACTGGGCCGTTTCAACAAGGCGCTAGGCAACGATTGGCAGCTGTCGCTGGAAGGCTCCGTCTTCTCCAGCAAGGCGACGCAGGAAGGCGTGTACAACGCAGTCAGCACGAGCGGCATCAAGAGCTTCAACTTCCAGCCCGGCTCCGGTGCCTTCCCCTACAACGCGCAGAATTTCCCCTACGTCGTCACGCTGCCGGCCAACTACCCGGGTAACACCTCGGGCGCCGCTTCGGCCCTGAGTTTCAATTTCCCCGACGTGGGCCCGCAAACGCAGAAGAGCGCGACGCAGTCCTACCGCTTCGTGGCCGACCTGAACGGCAATATTGGCGCCTGGGCGATCGAAAGCAGCGTGGGCGTTACGCGTGTGCAGACCAAGCTCGATAACCTGAACTACCTGAGCATCCCCAATCTGCAGGCCGCACTGAACAGCCTCAGCTATAGCGTGACGGGTGCGAATAGCTCGGCCGTCCTGTCGCAGATCGCGCCATCTGCCTCGTCGACCTCGACCAATGACCTGGACTTCCTGAGCGTGCACGGCACCTATGAGCTCGCCCAGCTTCCCGGTGGCCCGCTGTCGCTCGGCACGGGGCTCGATGTCGTGCACCGCAAGCTCAACGAGCAGTTCCCCTACTCGTTCGCCTCCGGCCAGCAATACAGTCCGATCTATTCCTTCGCCATCGGCCAGCAGAACGTCACCGCAGGCTTTGTCGAACTGGTTGCCCAGGTCACACGCGAGCTCGATATCGAAGCGGCCCTGCGTACCGACCATTACAACACCTATGGCAGCTCCACCACGCCCAAGATCGGCTTCAAGTACACGCCAACGAAGGAGTTGACGCTGCGCGGTACCTATAGCGAGGGCTTCCGCGCGCCTAACCCGGCCGAGATGGGCAATTCCGGCTCGACCTCGGGCGTGCTGAACTTCGTCTACGATCCCGTGCTCTGCCCCAACGGCACCCCGCTGGCGCCGCAGGATGCGCAGTACTGCAATATCAATCCGCCGGAAGAGCAGCTGTCCAACGCGCACTTGAAGCCGGAGAAGTCCAAGTCCTATACGCTGGGCTTCATCCTGGAGCCGACGAGCTGGTTCAATACCTCGTTCGATTACTACAACATCGACCTGTCGAACCAGATCATTTCCGTGGGTCTGCTGGGCCAGACGCAGTGGAGCAACCCCTCGGCCTACGGCGCCATCGTCTACCGCGGCCCCGCCAACCCTGGCGATCCGGTCGGCCCCATCGTGTACGAGACCTACCCCTTCATCAACGCCAGCAAGACGCGCACCTCGGGCTTCGATGTGGACATGCAGTTCAAGTTCAAGCTGCCCGGCTGGGGCAAGCTGAACTCAGACTTGCAGCTGACGCGCATGACGAAGTTCGACATGACCTTCGGCGGCAATACCTACGCGCTGGCCGGTACCCATGGTCCGTCCTTTATCTCGGGCGACACGGGTGCACCGCAGACGCGCGCGCAGGAAACATTGACCTGGAACTACGGGCCCATGGAGATCGCCGGCACACTGAATTACGTGAGCAGCCTGAGCGTGACCGATCCGAGCGCCGGCATCAACACCTGCGGCGCCGCGTTGTCCGCCGAATTCCCGCAGGGTTCGCCGAGCGCGGGCAATCCACCCGGCCAGTTCTGCCGCGTGGGCTCCTTCACGGAGTTCAACCTGCAGGGTCGTTACGAGTGGAACAAGAACCTGTCCTTCCACGCTTCGGTGACCAACCTGTTCGACCGCAAGGCGCCGCTCGACCTACAGACCTTCGGTTCCGCCGGTAACGGTGCGCCATCCGGTGGTGCGGCGTACAACCCGGCCCTGCATCAGGATGGCGCTGTGGGCCGCTTCTTCAACGTGGGCGCGACCTACTCGTTCTAATATTTGCAGCAGGGATTCCACCCCACGCTCTGGCTTGCGCCAGTGCGTGCGGGTGGTTGTTTGCCCGCAGCACCGACTGGATCTGAAGTGTCGACAACCGCCACCATCGCCGAATTTGCCGAAGCCGCCGCCATCGCCGGCGACTGCTACTACGAGCACACGGTAAACCGCCCGGCTCCCCTGCCTGCGTTGGCAGGCGAAGCCGACGCGGACGTAGGTATTGTGGGTGGTGGTTTCGCCGGCCTGAGCGCCGCACTGGAGCTGGCCGAGCGCGGCTATCGCGTGGCCGTGCTGGAAGCGGATCGTGCTGTGTCGGCCGCCTCGGGCCGCAATGGCGGGCAGGTCTTGCCCGGCTTCGGCGGCAGCACGGATACGCTGATCAAGCAGCTGGGCCCGGATGGCGCGAAGCAGGCCTGGAGCCTGTCCATCGAAGGCATGCGTATCGTCAAGGATCGCGCGGCCAACCTGGGTGTGGATTGCGACTATACGCAGGGCTGGATACTGCTGGCCTCGCGCCGCGGCCATGTGGCAGAGCTGCGCGACTGG
>JAFAKZ010000087.1 GCA_019234745.1 Burkholderiales bacterium | reverse complement strand
ATGCGTCTGCAGGTTGAACACGCGGAAGCGGCCCAGGTCCAGCTCGCCCAGCTTCACGTCGGCGCGCGCATCCAGGCCATGCAGCCAGTCGAAGTTCAGCTTGTGCGCCGTATCGACGCCAGGCCCCTTGTCGCCGCTGCTGGGCAGGTAGGGTGTGAGGTCCAGCTTGCCCAGATCCAGGCCCAGCACATACTTGGTGTCGATGAAGTTTTCCAGCGAGAACTGGGTGGTGATGGGTGCGCCATCCAGCGTGCCATGGCTATCCCAGTTCAGCCGTTCGCGTCCCAGGTCGAGCTGCAGGCTGCCACCCAGGGCCAGCTTGATGGCACCGCGTGGCAAAGCCTTGTGGTGGTAGGAGCCTGTCAGCGTGTAGTCGTCCAGCGTTAGCCGGCGCCAGTCGGTGATATGCAGCGTGCCGGCCAGGTCCATCTGCGCGTTTTGGTCTTCATCAAGCAGCTGCGCGTGCAAATTCGTGGTCTGCGCCACCAGGGCGCCCGTCTCGTTGGCGGCTAGTTGCTGTATCTTCCAGCGGCCAGCCAGCTCACGGCTAGTACCCTTGATGCCCAGCTCACCTTCCAGCGCATCGGTCGAGAAACCACGCTCATCCAGGCGCAGCTGCGCTGCATCAAAGGCCAGCTGCCACAGCTGGTCGCCATGCTTGGCCATGGCGTGCACCTGCGCATGGTCGATGCGGCTGCGCCAGGGCAAGGCCGACAGCACCACGTCGCCATTGAGGTCGGTATGGCCTTCGCGCCAATCCGGCACGTCGGCATTGATGCGCAGCTTGAAGCCCGGCAGCTGCGCCGTCAGGTTTGGGCGATCCACGTGCAGGCCGCTGTCCAGCCGCAGGCCGCCCCCCCAGTCGGGCGCCGACAGCTGCCCCTGCAGCGTGACGGCGCCATTGTCCGTTTCCGGGTTGATGGCGTGCAGATCGACATTGCGCAGGCGGCTGACGCGGCCATCCACGTCCTGCCAGTCGAGCGCGGCGCCGACTAGGTCAACCCGTTGTGGTCGCCAGTCGATCCGATTGGACTTGGGTCGGCGCGTGAGCAGATCATCGACATTGAAGTAACCCGCTCCCATTGCCTTTACGCTTACCCATAGGCCTTGGATGCGTCCGTCGACCAGCTCGGCCCTACCGTGCCACAGCGCAGTCCAACCCAGGCTGAAGCGTGCGCTCTCCCAGCGCGCGAACGGCGTGCGACCGTCTTGCTCCGTCATGCTGACGTCTTCCAGCGTTACATTGGGGCTGGGCAGCAAGGCAAAGCGCACGGCGCCGACTGCCACCTTACGCCCGAGAGAATCGCTCGCGTCGTGGACGATGCGCTGCTTGATCGGCACGAGGTCGACCAAGGGCATCGCCACGATCAGGGCGAGTACTGCAGCCACGGCATACAGGGCGCGGCGCAGGCGGGTTGGAAGCTGGCTTAAAAGCATGGGCGCCATTATTACAGAGGAGGCTCGACGATGGGTGGAAGTTCGTAGTTGCAGTCCACCGCCCGGCAGAGCCGTGCGCAAGCGGGCAACAGCATATCAACGATTCTTCGCTGATATATATTCCACTCCCCCCGCCCTCGCCGCCGCGAGGGAGCCTCGCTAACGCTCGTAGTACGAACTCTCTCCCAACAAAATTGATAAGAGCGTCGAAATTCAAGCAGCTGCTCGAAAATTAGACCGCCGCGATGCACGCTGTTAGCATCGCGATTCCATTCCAACGCCCCACCTTGCCTACTCACCATGAGCACCGACTTCCAACCCCATTTCACCGACATCAAGGTGCGCGGCTATCACCTCGACCTGTACGGCCATGTGAACAACGCACGCTACCTGGAGTTCCTGGAAGAAGCGCGCTGGGGCTTTACCGATAGCCACGGCTCGCTGGACTATTTCACGGCAGCGGGCATCGCCTTCGTCATCGTCAACGTCAATATCAACTACCGCCGCGCCGCGCTGATGGGCGAGGAGTTGCGCATCGAGACGGCCATGAAGAAGATCGGCAGCCGCAGCGGTGTGATCCATCAGGTGGTGAAACTGAAGGGCACGGACACGGTCGTCGCAGACGCGGACGTGACCTTCGTGATCTTCGACACCAAGCGCAATGCGGCTATGTCCATGGATGGCGAGCTGCGCGCGATGTTCGAGCGCCTTCCCATGTGGCCGGCCAAGGAGCATAAGGCGCACTAATGCAAAGAGGGGGCCAGGCCCCCTCTTCTTCAAGCAACGCGCCGTATCCCACTACACGCGATAGCGTGCCACCGTCGTCTGCATCTGGTCCGCCAGCTCACGCAGCTGGCCTGCAGCCGATGCCGTATGCGAAGCGGCGCTATTGGTCTCTTCCGACATCTGCGCGATGCGCTCCACCTGCTGCGCGATATTCGTGCTGGCGGAGCTTTGCTCGTGGATGGCGTGGCTGATGTCGTCCACCATCTCCACCACATGGCCTGAGCGCTCGCGGATCTGCTGGATGGCGTCGCCGGCCTGGCCCGCCTTTTGCACGCCGCTTTCCACGCCGTCCACCACCTGTCGCATGCTGTTCACCGCCGCCTCGGCACCGCGCTGGATGGTGGCGATCAAGGCGCCGATCTCCTGTGTGGACTGCGACGTCCGTTCGGCCAGCTTGCGCACCTCGTCGGCCACCACGGCGAAGCCGCGGCCCTGCTCTCCGGCGCGTGCAGCTTCGATGGCGGCATTCAGCGCCAGCAGGTTGGTCTGGTCGGCCACTTCCTTGATGACGTTGACGACGGCACCGATGTTGGCGCTCTCCTTGGCCAACAGGTTGATCTGCTCGGAGGCCTGCGCCACGCGATCCGCGATACCGTTGATCTCGTTTACCGTCGTACCGATCACTGCCTCGCCTTCGCTGGCGATCTGGCCCGACATGCGCGAAGCATTGTTCGCTTCCGTGGCGCGGTCGGCAACGTGGTTGATACTGACCGTCACCTCTTCCACCGTCGCTGCCATGCTGGCCGCCGCCTCGCTGGCCGAGGCAGAGCTATGCGACATCTGGCGCGCCGCGTCAGCCATCTCGGCCGCCTGGCCCGCCACGCCGCCGACGGCGCCAGCGATATCCTTGAAGCTGTTCTGCAGCGTATCCAGCAGCCGATTGAACGCCGCCACGGTCGAGCCCACCTCGTCCTTGCTATGTACGGGCACGCGCTGCGTGAAGTCGAGTTCGCGGCCAATGCGCTCCACCGTCCTTTCCATGATGGACAGCGGGCCACTGATGGCACGGTAGATGAAGTAGCCGAAGATGCTGAGCGCCAGCACCGCCGACACGATCACGATGCCAAAGATCCACAGCGCCTTCCTGTATACCTTGCCAACATCGGCTGCCGCCTGTTCCTGCAGCTTGAGGTTGTATTGCGAAGCCTTCTCGATGGCCAACTGCATGGCTTGCTCGGCGGGGATAACCTTGCCGTACAGCGCCGCGGTGGCATCGTCCGTCTTGCCTGCGCCCGACGCCTCCAGGGCCTCGTTATAGCCATCGATGTACATATCGAAGGCGACCTTCAGGCCCTTGTAGTTCATCTTGTCCGTATCGTCGGACACCAGGTTGGCATAGCCGTCGACCGCCTTCTTGGCGCGGTCCATGGTTTCGGTCACCTTGGTGCCGAAGGCCTTTTTCAGGTCCGGGTCCTGCTCCATGATGTGCGAGAGCAACAAGGCGCGCATATCGCGGTAGTTCTGCGCCACATCGTTGATCGCCTCCACGCTGGGCAGCGTGATGTCGGTCATGTTGGTGACCTTGTTGTTCATCGTCCGGAACGCCGACGTTCCGACCACGCCGACCAAGATCAGGGCGATCAGTGCGAGCGCCAGCATGGCGATAAGCCGCTTACCAATTGTCATGTCCGCTTCCCTATTTGTTTTTCAGCGCACCCATCAGCCGCAGGATACCGGTGCCCGATCCTTGGCCTCTGCAAGTTTCCTCCTCGCAGATGCCGGCGAAATGGCAACGACTCTCATGCGGCCACAAGGATCGCACTATTTTGGTCGTCTTAACCTTATTTTTATGTCAGCAGGGTCGATTGGACAAGGCTTGGATAGCAATTACATTTCAGCAAATGATCCCGCCACCCAGGCAAGCCTCGCCCTGATACAACACGGCCGACTGTCCAGGGGTGACGGCCCACTGAGGTGTGTCGAAATGCAACTGCATAAGGCCATTTTCCACGCCGACCAGCTCGCAGGCCGCATCGGCCTGGCGATAGCGCGTCTTGGCCGTGTAGCGGCCGGGCAACGGCGCCTCGTCGGCCACCCAGCTTAGCTGGCCGGCGGTAAGCATAGGCTTGAGCAGCAAGGGATGGTCGTGGCCTTGCACCACGATCAGCTCGTTCTTCTCCAGGTCCTTGTCCGCCACATACCAGGGCTCGCCGGCCCCGCCTATGCCCAGGCCCTGGCGCTGGCCCAAAGTGTAGTACATGAGCCCCATATGCTCGCCCACTGCGCGACCCTCGGGCGTACGCATCACACCGGGTTCGCGCGGCAGGTAGCGGTTGAGGAAGTCGCGGAAGGGGCGCTCGCCGATAAAGCAGATGCCCGTCGAATCCTTCTTGGCGTGGTTGGGCAGGCCGAGCTGCTCGGCCATGCGGCGCACTGCCGTCTTGCGGATGGCCCCGAGCGGAAATTCCGCGCGCGACACCTGGTACTGGCTCAGGCGATACAGGAAGTAGCTCTGGTCCTTGCTCTCGTCCGCCCCCCGCAATAAGCGCGTGCGGCCATCGGCATCCACGTCCGTGGCGGCATAGTGGCCTGTGGCGATCTTCTCGGCGCCCAGGCTGATGGCGTAGTCGAGGAAGGCCTTGAACTTGATCTCGGCGTTGCACAGCACGTCCGGGTTGGGCGTGCGGCCCGCCTGGTATTCGGCCAGGAAGTAGGCGAATACGCGGTCCTTGTATTCGCGCGCGAAATTCACCAGCTCGATATCGATGCCCAGCAGGTCGGCCACGGCGATGGCGTCGCGCGAATCCTCCTTGATCGAGCAGTACTCATCGTCGTTGTCGTCTTCCCAGTTCTGCATGAAGACACCCACGACCTCGCGCCCGCTGTCGCGCAATAGCGCGGCGGCCACGGATGAATCGACACCGCCGGACAGGCCGACGACGATACGCTTTTTAGCTTCACTCATAGTTTCGAATCAGGTCCAGCGGGAAACGCCGCCCGGACAAATAGTCTTCCATACATTGCGGCACCAGCGGACTGCGGTGCTCGGCCTGCCGCGCGGCAAGCTCAGCCGGGCTCAGCCACAGCGCGCGCACGATACCTTCGTCCAGCGCATCGCCCAATGCGTCTGCCGGCACCAAGTCGGCGTGAAGGCGGTTGTGCACATCCACGCCAAGGCGGCCTGCGGCGCCAGGTGTCGCTTTCACCGCAAAGGCGAAACGCAGGAAGGTCAGGCCAGGCTGTGCCGGCGGCGACCATTGGTAGATGCCCACGAGCGACTCGACCTCGACCTCCAACCCCGTCTCTTCACGCGTCTCGCGCACACAGGCCTCATCCAGCGTCTCGCCGAACTCTACGTGACCGGCCGGCTGGTTCAATCGCCGTCCTTGCGCCGTATATTCTTCCACGAACAGCAGGCGCCCTTCGTGCATTAGCAAGGCAGCCACCGTCGTATTGGGCTTGAAACGGACGTCTAGCGGGTTGGACATGCGGATTCCTGGCAGATCCTGCGGCCGGATCAAAGGGATTGATTTTAAACGATTTCTGCCGTCGTGCCGATTCGCCGTACCACGCTGGCCCCTCGCCCACACGATCACGCCAGCTTACCTGACAGTAACTGGTACTGTTCGCGGCGATTTCAAGCCCCTAATGGAACTGGCTCGAATCCGCCCTACCCAGGCGAGGCATACCACCTGCATGCGCAAAATCTTCCACCGTACGATCCTATACTTTCAATTACTTGCACGCTAAACTGCATCAAGTTTCGCAACATTTTATGTGACCACTCCCGCGCTTCAGTCGGCAAAGTGGGTACGCATGGCAAATCAAGTGGTATTGTTCCCTATAGTCATATGCCGTTTGCGGCAATCAAACTTGCATCGATATCGATAATCGTCTTCGACCGGGAATTCGTCTAATGGATAAAGCACACGAAGCGCTATTGGCCCTGAAACCGGACGCGGACAGCAGCACGCCCCTTTACTTGCAGGTCTCCAGCAAGCTCTCCAGCGCCATCGGCGCAGGCTTGTGGAAGGCCGACGAAGCGCTGCCATCGGAGCGCATCCTGTGCGAGACACTGGACATCTCGCGTGTAACGGCACGCAAAGCGCTCGACGTGCTGTTCGAGCAAGGTCTCATTATCCGCCGCCAAGGCTCCGGTACCTATATCGCACCGCGCCTGGTGCAACCCCTGTCGCGCCTCACCAGCTTCTCCGAGGAAATCCGCGGCCGCGGCTTCCAGCCCGCCTCGCGCTGGCTGTCGCGCGATATCGGCGTGGCCACGCAGGAAGAAGTACTGCGCCTGGGCCTGTCGCCCGCATCGAACGTCGCGCGGCTGAAGCGCCTGCGCCTGGCGGACGAGACGGTGATGGCGGTCGAAACCAGTACCCTGCCGCAGACCTACCTGCCCCAGCCGACCCAGGTCAACGACTCGCTCTACGCCTATCTGGATGCGCGCGGCACCCCCGTCGTACGCGCACTGCAGCATATCCAGGCAGTGAACGCGAACGAGGAGATTGCGCGCCTGACCGAGGTGGAACCCGGCTCCGCCATGCTGATGATCACGCGCATCGGCTACTTGGAAAGTGGCCTACCCATCGAGCTGACCTATTCCTATTGCCGCAACGACTACTACGATTTCGTGGCGGAATTGCGCCGCTAGCGTTTGCTTTTCATGGCAAACACTCACCGTGTAAAGAGGCGCATTGGTTGGGCTTGGATTTGCTTATGCAGCGCGAGTAGTCCGGTTGGTAGGGTGCCATTAAGCGAAGCGCAATGCACCAAACCGTCATGACGACTCAACCGGTTGGTGCATTGCGCTTCGCTTAATGGCACCCTACAATGCGTCATTCCCACGAAGGTGGGAATTCGGCGGCGTAGGTAAGTGCTTCACGCATATGAACAAACGGCCGGGCATGCCCGGCCGTTTTTCGTATTAGCGCAATTGCTTACTTCTTGAACAGCTTCTTGAAACGCGGCTCGTCGTCCACCTTGTCGGTCAGGCCGTCGAGCTTGTCGCCCATGGCCGTACCGAGCTGGTCCAGGCGGTCCGACGGGCGCGGGTGCGTATCCATCATCAGCTTGAAGGCGCCGTCCTCCGGGTTCACCGCCAGTGTCTGCAACACGGCGACGAGGCCGTAGGGACTGTAGCCACCGCGGGCTGCCACCACCACGCCCAGGCGGTCGGCCTCGAACTCGTCGGACTTGTCCAGACCATGGGCGTAGACATCCATGCCGGCTTTGAAGAACTTGGCCGCGTACTGGCTGTTCTGATTGCCCTTCTGGTCCGCCACCATCTGCGCCGTATCAGCCAGCGCGGCACGCCCCATGCCCTTCTGGATGGCCTTCAGGTGGTGCTTCTGCACCACGTGCGAGATTTCGTGGCCCAAGACGCCGGCCAGCTCCGACTCGCTGCGCAGGCGCTGGAACAGGCCACGCGTAATCAGTACGTAGCCGCCTGGCATCGAGAAGGCGTTCACCGTGTCCGTGTCGATCACGCCGAAGTGCCACTTGAGGCCGGGCCGCTCACTTTGCGTGGCAAGCCACTCACCCACGTGATTCACATAGCGCTGCAATTCCGGGTCGTCCACCAGCTTGGTTGTACCCAGGATTTCCGAGGTCAAGCCGGCGCCGATTTCCACCTCATGCGGCTCGTCGATGTCCTGCGTCGCCTGTGCCGCCTTCTTGCCGATATCGATGGCCTTGCCAATGCTGCCCAGGTCGAACGCCGATGCGGCCATGGGCAGACCAGCGACGAGGAGTGCCAAGATCAGTTTTTTCAAGGTCATCTCCTCAATGCTGTTTGTCGTCGGGCTTGGACAGATAGGCGATGTCCTTCTGCGCCGTCAGCTTGCCCACCTTGGCGAACTTCGCCGCGTCATCTGCGCTCACGCCAAAGGCCTCCAGCTTGGCCAGCTCTGCCGGGTTCGGCTGGGCATTCTGCAGGTCCTCTTCCGACAGACCCTTGACGCCCGTCGTGGCCGTCGTGCCCGAACTCCCCGTCTTGAAGGCCGAGGCCAGCGACAGGAGGCCTGCGCCATTGCTGCCGGCCTTGGTCTCGCCCGTGCCGACCTTGACGCTCAGCATCTTCACCCAGCCGGTCTTGCCATCCTGCGTCTTGACCTGCATCCAGGCGCCTTGCCGCGCTACGATCTCTAACGACGCATTGGCGGGCAGATCGCTGATCTTGCCGGCGTCGAGAAAAGGCTTGTCCTTGAGTTCGCCCGCGTAGCGCAGCGTCCCCGTTTCGCTCGCCCCGACGGCCACAGCCGCCAATGCAAGCAGGTAGATCCATCGCTTCATCATCCGCATCCCCTGGCTGGTTCGAATGTGCTTCCCTTGACCTACGGTTTGATGCTGGGCTCGAACAGCTGAACCCCCTGCTCGCGCCCCTTTACGTGGTGCACACCGCAATCGCGATAGTCAAAGGCGTCGCCCGCCGCGAGCCGGGTACTTTCCGCTACCAGCACGCGCGCCACGCCCTTGGTCTGGCCCTCGATACGGCTGGCCAGATTCACCGTGTCGCCGATAGCAGTGTAGTCCAATCTATCCTGCGAACCGATGAAACCGACCACCGCCGGGCCGGAATTCAGGCCGATGCCGATGTCGAAGTCGTGGCCGAGGTCCGTCAGCTCGGCCTTGAAGCGCACGAGCGCCTGCGACATCTCGATGGCCGCCGCCACAGCGTGCTTGGCGTGGTCGGGATCGACCACGGGCGCACCCCAGAAGGCCATGATGGCGTCGCCGATGAATTTATCCAGCGTGCCGCCGTGGCGGAAGATGATTTCCACCTGCGTGGAAAAGTAACGGTTGAGCAGCGAAACGATGAATTCCGGCGTGCGCGTTTCTGACAGCGTAGTGAAGCCTCGAATGTCGGAGAAGAGCACCGTCACATCGCGGCTTTCCGCATTGATGCGTGTATCGATCTCACCGCGCGCCACCAGGTCCGTCACCACGCGTGGGTCGAGAAAGCGCTGGAACATGCCGATGGCGCGCGCCCGCTCCTGGCGCTCTTTCAGGTAGGCCAAGAGAGAGCCCAGCAGGTAGTACACCCAGCCACACACCAGGGCCGAGTAGACAGGCACCCAGTAGCCCGCCCGCAGCGCCAGCCAGGCAGCCGCCAGAATCAATACATTGAGCCCGGCCAGGCGGATGGCGATTACGTTCGCGCTCCAGCCCAGCGAAAAGGTATGGGCCAGGACGACAAGCAACAGTACGGCTAGCGGCAGCATCGAGAGGCGCGGCAATTGACGCAGCCAGTCGCCCTGGCGCAGATTGTCCACGGCCGTGGCGAGGATGTCGGCACCTGGGTAGAGGCTGCCGAGCGGCGTCACGCGCAAGTCCTCCAGACCCGTCGCTGCCGTGCCGATTACAACGACCTTGTCCTTGAATTCGTCCGGCACGCGGGCACTCTTCTCGTGCTGTGCGTCGAGGTAGAGATCGACGTAGGGTACGTGGTCCCAGCGGCTGCGCCAGTTCAGCATCATACGGTCACCGGCTGGCACAGCCCAACCCATATCGTGCGCCACGCGCGCGGGTAGCGAGGGCAGGCGCCAGCCGCTGCGGTCGCGGTAGAGCAGGTAGTGGCGGCCGACCTTGTCGGAATCCTCGTCGAAATTGATCAGCCCGCCGCGCAGCGATTCGGGATGAGTGCAAGCCAGTGTACCCTTCGCCGCCTTTCCCTCCTCCACCTGGCCACACAGCACGACGGGCACGACGATGGGCAGGTGCGCGTCCGCACTGCCGCCGGGCAAGGGTGTATAGCCCAAGGACTTAGGCATATCGCCCATGCGGGCCCCCAGGCCGTCGTTGTTCAAGGTGGCGGGGAAATAGACATTGTTGTAGCCGGCGACGGATTCGGCGAACGCCTGATCGTGCTCGGGCCGGAAGTTGTCCGGGCTGTCGAACAGGAAGTCGAAGACGATGGCCTTGGGGTGTTGACGCTCAATGTAGTCGACCAATTCACCATGCACCGAGCGCGGCCACGGCCAGCTGCCCACGGGCGCAGGGTTGACCTTGGGGTCGTTCATATCTTCCAGCGAGCGCTGGTCGATGTCGACCACGACGACGCCCGAGGAGGGCGGCACCTGCGTGGAATGCAGGCGCAAGAGCACATCGCCCGCGCGTAGGTCTATCATGCGGCTGGCATCGAGCACGCTATAGTCGAGCGCGACCAGC
>JAFAKZ010000208.1 GCA_019234745.1 Burkholderiales bacterium | reverse complement strand
GCCTGGTCGGACATGCTGATCAAGGTGACGGATGCGCGCGTAGCGGAAACCTCGCGCCTCCTGAACGCGGCGCTGGCACCCTCCATGGCGGCGGCCGACTATGCACCCGTGGAGGAGTTGCTCGACGGCGTGCGTGCGCCGGAAGGGGTGGACTACCTGGTGCTGTACGACCGCACGGGCAAGCTCGTCGCGGCGCGTGGCTGGGATGTCGATGCGGGACAGCCAGTGCCGCCGCCCGACGATGTGCACAGCGTGCTGCGCAGCGGCGCCGTCCCCGCCATCCTGCACGCGTCCACACCCATCCAGCTGGGCAACCAGAACTACGGCAAGCTGCGCTTCGGCATCTCCACGCAGTCGCTGCATGACGCAGCCGGGCGCTTGGCTGCGGAGAACTACACCATCCTCGTCGTGGGCGCGATCATCGCCTCCCTGGTGCTGATCGGGCTGAGCTTCGGGCTCACGCGCCGGCTCTATATCCTGATCGACGCGGCAGCCGACAATGCGCGCCGCGCCACACCCGCTCCCATCGAAATGCGCGGCGACGACGAGATCGCCGAGCTGGCGCGCCAGTACAACCGCATGGGCGCCGTCATCCAGGAGCGGCTCGATGCGCTCAAGCAGAAGGAAGAGCGCTTCCTCGCCATCGCCAATTACACCTATGGCGTGGAACTGTGGCTGGACCCGCAAGGCAAGCTGATCTGGATCAACGAGTCCGTCACGCGCCTGTTCGGCTACACGCTGAAGGAGTGCATGGACATGCCCGACTTCCCCGTGCCCTTTGCGGCCGTGGAAGAGCGCGGCAATGTGCAGGAAGTCGTCAAGCAGATGCTCATGGGCACGGCCGGGCAGGACTTCGAGTTCCGCGCCATCCGCCGCGACGGCCGCAGTTTCTGGGCCGCCATGTCCTGGCAGCCCATCTACGATGCGCAGGCTACCAACCTGGGTATCCGCGCGTCCATCCAGGACAATAGCCAGTTCAAGGAAGACCGCCTGGCGATGAAGCGCGCGGTGTACGAGCTGCAGCAGGCGCAGTCGCTCAACCAGACCTATCTGGCGCGCGGCGAGTCGGAGCGGGCCCGCCTCACCGCCCTGCTGTCCGCCATGCGCTTCGGTGTGCTGTTCGTTGACGTGAACAATACCGTGGTGTTCCACAACCCCGCCTTCAAGGTGCTGTGGCTGATCGACGACAGCGCGCCCGTCATGGGCCGCCCCATTGGCCAGGTGCTGCAGGCGGCACTCAACCGGCCCGCCAACTACGACATCGCCACCCACCTGGAGACGAGCGACGGCATCGGCTCCTTGGACGTCTACCCGGGTGACCTGACCATGAACGACGGCCGCATCGTCACCCAGCACTGCCATATCGTGCGCGACGAGCACGGCCAGGTGACGGGGCGCATGTGGATATTCGAGGACGTCACGCAGGAGCACTTCATCAACGAGCGCATGGTGTTCCTGGCCGAGCGCGACGCGCTCACCGGGCTCTACAACCGCCACGCCTTCCAGGAGCAGCTCGAATCCATGCTAGCCGACGCTGAGCGCGGCCACGATACGCTGGCGGCGTTCTACTTCGACCTGGACGAGTTCAAGTACGTGAACGATACCTTCGGCCACGGCGCGGGCGACGACCTGCTCAAGCGCGTGGCGCAGGAAGTATCCGGCCAGGTGCGGCGCAACGAATTCTTCGCCCGCCTGGGCGGCGACGAGTTCGCCATCCTGGTGCCGTCCTGCACCGAGACGGAGGTCAGCTTCCTGGCCAACCGCATCGTATCCACCGTATCGAGCATCCAGTTCGACGTGGAAGGGCAGAACCTGCGCCTGTCGTCCAGCCTGGGCGTGGCCATCTACCCCACGCATGCGGAGAATGCGGAAGACCTGATCGCCCACGCCGATACTGCCATGTACCAGGCCAAGTCGGCCGGCAAGGCCACCTGGCGCCTGTACAAGGCGGAACGCGACGCCTCGCGTGAAATGGTGAACCGCCTGACCTGGAACGAGCGCATCCAGCAGGCGCTGGAGACGGATGGCTTCGTCATGCACTTCCAGGGTATCTACGACGCCGTCACGCGCGAGGTCGTCCACCTGGAGGCGCTGGTGCGCATGAAGGACACGAGCAACCCGGGCCAGATCATCCCGCCCGGCCACTTTATCCCGCACGCCGAGCGTAGCGGCCGCATCCTCGACATCGACCGCTGGGTGATACGCCAGTGCATACGCATGCTGGCCGACAACCCGGCCATGCCGCCCCTGGCCATCAATATCTCCGGCCGCAGCTTCGACGAGACCAGCCTGCCCGACTATATCGGCGAAATGCTGCATACGTTCCACGTGGAACCAAGCCGCCTGATGGTGGAGCTGACCGAGACGGCGGCCGTGAGCGATATGCGCGACGCCCAGCGCTTCATCGATTCGCTGCGCAGCACCGGGTGCATGGTGTGCCTGGACGACTTCGGGGCCGGCTTCTCGTCGTTCGCCTACCTCAAGCACCTGAAGGCGCAGGTGCTAAAGATCGACGGCCTGTTTATCCGTGACCTGCCGAACGACCATGAGAGCCAGATCTTCGTGAAGGGCATGGCCGCCATCGCGCGCGATATGGGCAAGCAGACGGTGGCCGAGTTTGTGGAGAACGAAGAGACGCTCAAGATGCTGGTCGAGTTTGGCGTGGACATGGTGCAGGGCTACTATCTGGACAAGCCGCAGCCCAACCACCCGGCACTGAAGGGGACCGTGGCGTCGCATACGGCGCACTGAGGCGGAGCAGCTGGCAAAGGTATCCCGCAGCTTGGTGCACTCTCCGCAGTGTCGTAGGTCGGAAAAGCGAAGCGCCTTCCGACGCATGGAATGGTTGAGTTTTGACAATCGCTGGGGTATCGCCACTGCCTCAGCTACATGATTGAGGCTATCAGCAAGCGTTGAGTACTGGGGTAGGTCATAGATTCCATGCGTCGGAAGGTGCTTCGCTTTTCCGATCTACGCGAAGCGCTCGCTCCCCTCAAAGGGAAATGAGGAAACATCGAGAGGAAGCAGCACCACATGAGCCGCGACAATCCCTACATAACCCTCCCCGCCAACCGCTTCTGGAAGCACGCGGCGACCGATGCCGCAGCACGCCGGCTCGATGGCCTGTGGACGCCGAAATTCCCCATCACGGCTGAGCGCAAGCTGATCACCGTCGGCTCCTGCTTCGCCCAGCACATCAGCCGCCGCCTGGCCGCCGCCGGCTTCGCCTGGCTCGATAGCGAACCGGCGCCGGCCGACCTTAGTGCCGAGGCTGCGCGCGCGCAGGGCTACGGCGTGTTCTCCTTCCGCACGGGCAATATCTACACGCCGGCTTTGCTCAAGCAATGGGTGGGTCTGGCGCTGGGCCAGATCACGGTGCCGGACGAGGCCTTCGAAGGCGACGGCCGCTACTACGATCCGCTGCGCCCCACCATTCCCGAAGCGGGCTACGCCAATGCGGCGGACATGCTGGCCGCGCGTACCCGCTCGCTCGCTGCCATGCGCCAGGCACTGTTGGACGCCGACATCTTCGTGTTCACGCTGGGCCTGACGGAAGCCTGGCGCCACGTGGACGGCCACGTCTATCCTGTCTGCCCCGGTACCGTGCACGGCCAGTTCGACCCGGGCCTGCACCGCTTCCACAACTACAGCTACGACGAGATCGTGCGCGACCTGCGTGAGACCTTCGACGCCATCCGCCGCGTCAACCCGCGCATCCGCTTCCTGCTCACCGTCTCGCCTGTGCCGCTGACGGCCACCGCCTCCGATCACCACGTGCTGACGGCCACCACCTATTCCAAGTCTGTGCTGCGCGCGGCGGCCGGCTACCTGGCCGATTGCCACGACGACGTGGACTACTTCCCGTCCTACGAAATCATCTCCTCGCCCCTGTTCCAGGGTGCCTTCTTCGAGCCGAACATGCGCTCCGTGCGCGAAGAGGGCGTGAGCTGCGTGATGGCGCACTTCATGCGCGGCATCGGCCTGGCCGTGGACGAACCAGCCGCAGCGCCCGCGCCCGCCGCAGCGGCCCAGCCAGTGGCTTCCGCCGACGACCCCGTGTGCGAAGACATCATCCTGGAGCAGTGGGCACGCAATACCGCCACGGCCGGCGGCGACGCACCACGCCTCCTGCTGGTGGGCGACTCCCATATGGGCATGATCGGCGACCGGCTGGCCGAGCAGGGCATCGCCTACGCAGGCGGCGGCGTCATGGCCGGCTCCAAATGGCACTGGCTGCAGTTCATTCCCGATGCTACGCGCTTCTTCATCCCCACGGACGAGACGGCGCGCGGCCTATGGGATGCGACGGTGGTGCGCGGCGCCATCGGCGTGGCAGGTGCGAGCAAGCCCACCATCATCACGAACGTGGGGATGCATTCCCATATGTTCCTGAGCAGCTTCGTACCCTATCTCAATAACAAATACGGCCGCATCCCGCCCAATATCGAGCTGGGCGACATCCGCAACCACCTGCTGAGCGAGCGCGCCGCCCACCTGGCCATCGTGCGGCGCATGGTGGAGGCGGGCTATAGGGTGATCTGGGTGAGCGATCCACCGGCGCAGGTGGCCGACGTGGCCGCCTATACGGCCTACGACAATATCCTGTGCGAGTGTTTTGCAGCAGCGGGCGCCAAGGCCTTCAATGCGCGTGCCTGGATCAATGCGAACGGGGGCTGGGGCGAGCAGTATCGTTCCGAGCTGATCGACCAGGGCACGGGCAAGCCGGACGCCATCCACGGCAACGCGCACTATTACCGCACCCTGCTGGCAGCGCTGGCGACGACCTATCCGGACGAAATGGGCGAACTTTCCCGAGCCGCCGGCGTGACCGCAGCGGCTTGATTCACCCCGCTACGAACTCAGCTCGGGGCGTCCTCGCGGTAGGTAACGGGCACGACCTTCTGCGGTGGGTTCACCCAGATGATCTTGGCGCCCGACAAGGCCGCGCCCCGTTCCACCTTGGACATATACTTGTCGTCGGCGACGTGCATCGTGGTCGCGGCGCAGCCGGCCAGCATGAACAGGCTGAGCAATAGGAGCATCGTACGCATGGCGGTCTCCTTCGGTACTTGAGGTACCTACTACCACGCTATACCTAGGCGCCTGCCCCGAACGGGATTACCGACGGGCGGCGTGGTCCGCCGCCGCCAGCTCGTCCGGCGTACCGACGTTGTACCAGTCGCCGCCATAGTGCTCGCCGCTCACCTGCCTGTTCGCCGCCGCTTGCGCGAGGATGGGGCCGAGCCTGGCGATGCTGCCCGGTGCGACACCGTCTACCACGGCGGGCTTGAGTACGGCCAGGTTGGCGTAGCAGAGCTTGTCGGCACCGGCCGGGTCGATACGACCATCGCTCAGTGCCCAGTCGCCTATGGGGTGGTAGGGAGGGTTGTCCACCATCACCACATGGGCCAGCCGCGCCTGGTCCTGCACCATGGTCTGGGCTACCGCGACGAGCTGCGCCAGTGGATAGTCCGTGTAGATATCGGCGGAAATCAGCAGGAAGGGTGCGCTGCCCAAGAGCGGCAAGGCTTGGGCGATGCCGCCGGCCGTTTCCAGCGCCACCGCTTCGGCCGAGTAGGCGATGCGTACGCCCCACTGTGAACCATCGCCCAGCGCCGCCTCGATTTGCGCGCCCAGCCAGGCGTGGTTGATCACGATATCGTGCACGCCGGCCGCTGCTAGCCGCTCGATATGCCACACGATCAACGGTTTGCCGCCCACGGGCAGCAGCGGCTTGGGCGTGGCGTCCGTCAAGGGACGCATGCGTTCGCCGCGCCCAGCCGCGAGGATCATGGCCTTCATTTATTT
>JAFAKZ010000203.1 GCA_019234745.1 Burkholderiales bacterium | reverse complement strand
GCTGGGCCTGGAAGCCAAGGCCATCATGGACGCCGGCGGCTTGGTGCGCGACGACATCATCATCGGCCTGGTGAAGGAACGCATTGCCGAGCCGGACTGCAAGAACGGCTTCCTGTTCGACGGCTTCCCGCGCACGATTCCGCAGGCCGACGCGATGCGCGCAGCCGGCGTGAACATCGACTACGTGGTGGAAATCGACGTGCCGGACAGCGCCATCATCGAGCGCATGGCCGGCCGCCGCGCCCACCTGCCCTCGGGCCGCACCTACCACGTCAAGTTCGCCCCGCCCAAGGTGGAAGGCAAGGACGATGTGACGGGCGAGGACCTGGTGCAGCGCGACGACGACCGCGAAGAGACGGTGAAGAAGCGTCTGGACGTCTACCACGAGCAGACCGAAGTGCTGGTCAGCTACTACGGCAAGCTGGCCGCCTCGGGCGACGCGACGGCGCCGAAGTACGTGAAGCTGGACGGCACGCTGGCCGTCGAAACGGTGCGCGACAATGTGTTCGCGGCGCTGGGTGCCTAAATAACCCCGTAGGTCGGAAAAGCGAAGCGCCTTCCGACGCATGGAGTGTCGAATTGCAGCGATGCCAGTAACGCTTTGGCGAGCTTGGTTTGGTGCGCACCGGGTTCGTGCAGCGCATTCTCCACGATTCCATGCGTCGGAAGGCGCTTCGCTTTTCCGACCTACAAAAGGCACACACAGGCGGTTGATCCGCCTGTTTTCATTTACGACCATGCTCACTGGCCTCAATCACCTCACCCTCGCCGTCGCCGACCTGGAGCGATCGTTCCGCTTCTACGTCGACCTCCTGGGCGCCAGGCCGCACGCACGCTGGGATGGCGGCGCCTATCTGAGCATCGGCCCGCTCTGGCTATGCTTATCGCTCGACGCGACGCGCCAGTCGCCATCAGCCGACTACACGCACTACGCCTTCTCCAGCGGCAACTTCGCCGCCGACGCCGCGCTGCTGCGTACAGCAGGTGTTCAGGAGTGGAAGCGGAACATCAGCGAGGGCAACTCGGTCTATTTCCTGGACCCGGACGGGCACCGGCTGGAACTGCACGACGGCAACCTGGCATCGCGCCTCGCCACCTGTCGGCAACAACCCTACGCTGGCATGGTCTTCTTCGACGACGGCGCGGCTTGAAATAGCCGGCGCAGGCCGCAACTGAATAGTTTGGGGCGATTGCCCAGCAACAAGGAATACCCGATGTATCGCGGCGAACGCTTCAACGGCTACTCGCATCTGGCCGGCACCATACTCAGCGTGGGCGGCCTGGCCGTGCTCGTCACCATGGCGGCGCTCCACCACGATACCTGGAAGGTCGTCAGCGCCAGCATCTACGGCAGCATGCTGGTCGTGCTCTACTTCTTCTCCACGCTGTACCACAGCGTACGCGGCAAGGCCAAGGCAGTCCTGCAGAAGTTCGACCACTCTGCCATCTACCTGCTGATCGCGGGCAGCTACACACCCTTTACGCTGGTCACCCTGCGCGGCCCCTGGGGCTGGACGCTGTTTGGCCTGAGCTGGGGCCTGGCCGTCTTCGGCATCATCCAGGAGCTCACCCTGGGCCGGCGTACGCGCATCCTGTCGATGATCCTCTACGTGCTGATGGGCTGGATCGTGCTGATCGCCGTCAAGCCGCTGATCCACGCCCTGCCGACCGGAGGGCTAGGCTGGCTAACCGCAGGCGGCCTCGCCTACAGCCTTGGCATCTATTTCTTCCTCAATGACGAGCGCGTGCCGCACTACCATGGCATCTGGCACCTGTTCGTGCTGGCGGGCAGTATCTGCCAGTACATCAGCGTACTGTTCTACGTCATCTAATCGGCTTCATCCTTGCTAAAATGCACCGGATAGCCACGCGGACACGATCCGCTTCCTTCATTCCGGAGCTTCCATGAGCATCAAGAATGCCTTCTACGCCCAGTCGGGCGGGGTTACCGCCGTCATCAACGCCAGTGCCGCCGGCGTAATTGAAACGGCCCGCGCGCACGGCGACAAGATCGGCCGCGTGTACGCCGGCCGCAACGGCATCATCGGCGCCCTGACCGAGGACCTGATCGATACCTCGCTCGAATCCGCCGAGGACATCGCGCGCCTCAAGCACACCCCTTCGGGCGCCTTCGGCTCCTGCCGCTACAAGCTCAAGAGCCTGGAAACGCACAAGGAGCAGTACGAGCGCCTGATCGAAGTGTTCAAGGCGCACGATATCGGCTACTTCTTCTACAACGGCGGCGGCGACTCGGCGGACACCTGCTTCAAGATTGCCCAGCTCTCCGAGAAGATGGGCTACCCGATCACGGCCGTGCATGTGCCCAAGACGGTGGACAACGACCTGCCCATCACGGACTGCTGCCCGGGCTTCGGTTCTGTCGCCAAGTACGTCGCTACCTCCATCCGCGAAGCAGGCTACGACGTGGCATCAATGGCCAAGACCTCGACCAAGGTCTTCATCCTGGAAGTGATGGGCCGCCACGCCGGTTGGATTACGGCCGCCTGCGGCCTGGCTTCTGAGGCGGAAGGCGAAGGGCCGCACATCCTGCTGTTCCCCGAG
>JAFAKZ010000468.1 GCA_019234745.1 Burkholderiales bacterium | reverse complement strand
CGGTGTGAACCACAAGATCGGTGAAGTGCACGACGGCGCCGCCACGATGGACTGGATGGAGCAGGAGCAAGAGCGCGGCATCACGATCACGTCGGCCGCGACGACCTGCTTCTGGAAGGGCATGGACATGTCCTACCCCGAGCACCGTTTCAACATCATCGACACCCCGGGACACGTGGACTTCACGATCGAGGTGGAGCGTTCGATGCGCGTGCTCGACGGCGCATGCATGGTCTATTGCGCCGTGGGTGGCGTGCAGCCGCAGTCGGAAACCGTCTGGCGCCAGGCCAACAAGTACAAGGTGCCCCGTCTTGCCTTCGTGAACAAGATGGACCGCACCGGCGCGAACTTCTTCAAGGTCGTCGACCAGATGAAGACGCGCCTGAAGGCCAACCCCGTTCCCATCGTGATCCCCATCGGCGCCGAAGACGGCTTCAAGGGCGTCGTCGACCTGCTCAAGATGAAGGCCATCATCTGGGACGAGGCCTCGCAAGGCATGAAGTTCAGCTACGAGGACATCCCGGCTGACCTGACCGAAGTCGCCCAGGAATGGCGCGAGAAGATGGTCGAGGCCGCCGCCGAAGCCACCGAAGAGCTGATGAACAAGTACCTCGAGACGGGCGACCTGACCGAGGAAGAGATCAAGTTCGCGATCCGTCAGCGCACGATCGCGACCGAGATCCAGCCGATGATGTGCGGCACCGCGTTCAAGAACAAGGGCGTGCAGCGCATGCTCGACGCCGTGATCGACTTCCTGCCCTCGCCGGTCGACATCCCGCCGGTCAACGGCACGGACGAAGACGACCAGCCGGCGAGCCGCAAGGCCGACGACAGCGAGAAGTTCGCCGCCCTCGCGTTCAAGCTGATGACCGACCCCTACGTCGGCCAGCTGACCTTTGTGCGCGTGTACTCGGGCGTGCTGCAGTCGGGCGCGACCGTCTACAACCCGATCCGCGGCAAGAAAGAGCGTATCGGCCGGATCCTGCAGATGCACGCGAACCAGCGTGAAGAAATCAAGGAAATTCTGGCCGGCGACATCGCCGCCTGCGTGGGCCTGAAGGACGTCACGACCGGCGAAACGCTGTGCGATCCGGACGCCGTGATCACGCTCGAGAAGATGGTCTTCCCGGAGCCCGTGATCTCGCAGGCCGTCGAGCCCAAGACCAAGGCCGACCAGGAAAAGATGGGCATCGCGCTGGGCCGCCTGGCCGCCGAAGACCCGTCCTTCCGCCTGCGCACCGACGAAGAGTCGGGCCAGACCATCATCTCGGGCATGGGCGAGCTCCACCTCGAAATCATCGTCGACCGCATGAAGCGCGAATTCGGTGTCGAGGCCAACGTCGGCAAGCCGCAGGTCGCTTACCGCGAAACGATCCGCAAGAGCGCGACCGACGTCGAAGGCAAGTTCGTGCGCCAGTCGGGCGGCAAGGGCCAGTACGGCCACGTCGTCCTGACGGTCGAGCCGCAGGAGCCGGGCAAGGGCTTCGAGTTCGTCGACGCGATCAAGGGCGGCGTCGTGCCGCGCGAGTTCATCCCGGCGGTCGAGAAGGGCATTCTCGACACGCTGCCGAACGGCGTGCTGGCCGGCTTCCCGGTCGTCGACGTCAAGGCGACGCTGACCTTCGGTTCGTACCACGAAGTCGACTCGAACGAAAACGCGTTCAAGATGGCCGCGTCGATGGGCTTCAAGGAAGCCTGCCGCCGCGCCAGCCCCGTCATCCTCGAGCCGATGATGGCCGTGGAAGTCGAGACCCCGGAAGACTACGCCGGCAACGTGATGGGCGACCTGTCCAGCCGTCGCGGCATGGTCCAGGGCATGGACGACATGGTCGGCGGTGGCAAGATCATCAAGGCAGAGGTTCCGCTGTCCGAGATGTTCGGCTACTCGACGACGCTGCGTTCGATGTCGCAAGGCCGCGCCACGTACACGATGGAGTTCAAGCACTACGCCGAAGCTCCGAAGAACGTGGCCGACGCGATCATTACCGCGCGCACCAAGTAAGCGCTCAATCCTGAGATCGTCTTCGCTGCGCGCTCCCCGGTTGCCAGTCGCCGGGGGTCAAGGCGCGCAGCGGAAACGCTAAACCAACAGACTGGCGAGATGCTCTTTTTTGGAGAATTGAAATGGCAAAGGGTAAGTTCGAACGTACCAAGCCGCACGTGAACGTGGGCACGATTGGTCACGTGGACCATGGCAAGACGACGCTGACGGCAGCGATCGCGACGGTGCTGGCCTCGAAGTTCGGCGGCGAGGCGAAGGCCTACGACCAGATCGACGCGGCGCCGGAAGAGAAGGCACGCGGCATCACGATCAACACGGCGCAC
>JAFAKZ010000272.1 GCA_019234745.1 Burkholderiales bacterium | reverse complement strand
GAAAAGGAAGTCGCACCGGTGATCAATAGCGGCACGCTGTATAGCTGATGGCCAGCCCGGGCAAGAAAGCCTTCCCGCTACGCATCGACCCCGCCCTGTGGACCGCACTGGAAAAGCTGGCCGCCGCCGAGCTGCGTAGCGTCAACGGACAGATCGAATATCTACTCCGCGACGCGCTAGCGCAGCGTGGCATCCGGATCGACGTCCAGCGGGTTGACATTCGCCGCAAATCCAGCTCGGGCGCGGCTGACGACGAGGATGCCTAAATTTTAGGCGTCCTGTCTAGACACCCTGCCGATCAGCAGCTTAGGCGACTTATCCACACGCAGCCCACAGTGTTGTCCGCGTTAGACGGGGGCAATCTAGGGTGTGTAGCCATGAGAATGGTGGAGCCCGCCATTCTCATGGCTACACTCCCTAGACACTATCGATCACGCTATGAATCAACTCCGCCGCACCATTCCAGCAGATCTGCACGCCGATGCACAGCAGGATGAAAGCAGACAGGCGCAGGAACACGGAAGTACCCGTTTCGCCCAATAGCGTGATCAACTTGCCGGCAAAGCGGTAGCTCAGGAACAGGATCAGGCTTACTACCAGCACGCCGATCACGCCGCCTGCCAGGTTCAGGGCATCGATGCCGCCGCGCGTGCGCAGCGTGGCGCCAAGGGTGATGGCGACAGAAATGGAGCCGGGGCCAATGGTGAGGGGGAAGGTGAGCGGGTAGAAAGTGCGGCGGATCACTACCGGGCCGGGCGTGGGCGCCTGGCTCTGGTCGAGCGAATGGTCGTCCGCATCCAGCAGCCGCCAACCTGCCGCCGCCACCACCAGGCCGCCCGCCACGCGTACGACGGGTAGCGACAGGCCGAAGAACTTGAGCACATAGGTGCCGATGAACATGGAACCCAGCAGCATCACAAAGCCATTGAGCGCAATGCGCTTGGACATTGTCCTCCGTTCCTGTTCACTGCAGCCGTCCGTCATGGCCAGAAAGATGGGCGCGCCGCCGGGTGGGTTGATAATGGGCACGAGCGCCGTGATGACCAGGAGAATGCTCTTGGAGAATTCGATGAAGTCGTAGTTGTAGTCGCTCATATCGGCCGTACGATTGCGATGGGTAACGAAGAACTTGCCCGTAAACAAGCCACGGTGTCTGACTTGCGCTTCTTGCGCCGTGCTGCGTTGCTAATTCTTGCCAGAGGAGGCGCCCTGGCTGCGAATCGTCGCCTTGCTCGGCACAAGAATAGCCGCGTCACCCACACATGGCTTATCTACTGACAAGTTCTAAGCGTAGCCGGGTGGCGCGGGATTGGGAATCGGGGGTAAACCCGTTCCGCATCAATATCGCGCCCGACTGCTCAAAAAATAGGCACAACGCTATTTCCCCTATGAATCAAACACCTGCTCGAATCATCCACAAGCCGCGCACAGCCTTGTCCTAAGTTCTCTGTGGGCGATGCGAACCGCACCGAAATCGGGAGTGAAATCCCGTCCATATATCCACAAATCGGCCTCGCAGAACGGCGGCGCCAAAATTTTAGGCAGCGCAGGAAAACGTAGCACGATCAAGCCCCTAGCCCGCTTATCCCCAGCCCGCTCACAGGCTCGTCCACGCCTGCCGTGGATGAGTGTACACAGGAAGTTCATTTGGGAAGTGCGCACGCAACGGCTATCCTGCATAGCATGCACTGCCCAAAGTGACAGCCAATGCGTTTGCCTGCCGACCTGATTGCCGACCTGCATCTATCCGACCTGGCCGCCGAGCCGGTCTGGCCCTCCGCCATGGTGGCGGGTGCCGCCCACTACTCCGACGCCGACTGCCGCGAACTCCGTTCACCCATAGATGGCACCGTGCTCGGCCGTTACGCGCCAGCTACCGTCGGCATCGTCCAGTTGGCGGTCGAGGCGGCGCATGGCGCCTTCCTCAAGTGGCGCATGGTCCCTGCCCCCTTGCGCGGCGAGCTGGTCCGCCGCATCGGCGAGCTCGTACGACAGCGCCATACGGCACTGGCCCATCTGATCACGCTGGAAGTCGGAAAAACGCACGCTGAGGCTGAGGCCGAGGTACAGGTGTGGATAGACAGCTGCGACTATGCACTCGGCCTATCGCGCCAACTGCACGGCGCCACCCTGCCCAGCGAGAGACCACAGCACCGCCTGATGGAGCAATGGCATCCTCTCGGCGCCGTGGGCCTGATCACGCCCTTCAATTTTCCCCTTGGCATCTGGGCCTGGAATGCCATGATCGCGCTGGTGTGCGGCGATACGCTCGTATGGAAGCCCTCCGAGAAGGCGCCCCTGTGCGCCATCGCGGTGCAGCGCCTGGTCGAATCGGTGGTGGAGGACATGGACGGCCGCATGCCAGCCCACGTTTGCCAGCTACTATTGGGCGGCCCGGAGACGGGCGAGATTGTGGCACGCCACCCGCTGCTGCCGCTAATCGCCGCAACAGGCAGCACGGCGATGGGGCGACGGGTAGCTGCCGACGTGGCTGCACGACTGGGGCGCAGCGCGCTCCTGCTCAGCGGCAACAACGCCATCATCGTGGCGGAAAGCGCCGACCTCGACTTGGCTGTCC
>JAFAKZ010000163.1 GCA_019234745.1 Burkholderiales bacterium | reverse complement strand
TGGTTCGGGACTCCGCGCCGATGCTGGGCTTGCTGGCGTAGTCCACGCCGTGTTGCTTGAGATAGTCGCGGATAAGCTGGCGCACAACCTGGGATGGCGTCAAATCCTGGGCATCGCAGAGATTTTCAAATGCCTGCTTCTTGTCGGGGTCGATCAAGATGGTCAGGCGCGCCGTCTTCTTTTCCATGTCCGAGAACTTCCGTTGGTGCTAATCCGATGGGCATTATATGTGCATATGCCGTGGTGTAGCGCAGGCGCACCCGGTTTGCCATGCGGCGAAGCACATGGCGTGCTATGTTGATCATAGTCATGTGTGCAGAATATGTTAATAACATTAACATATTTGTGTGCATGCCTTTGCTGGAATGTCTATGCTGGAGCGTGAGCGCAGCTGGAAGCGACGCTGGGAGATATGATCACGCAGGCGATGTGGAGTCTTCGGCCGCTGGACTGGATGCTGGTGATCATCGCCGGCTGGCTTGGCATTGGCTGCATAGGCGTCGTTGCCCGGCACCGGCTTAGGTTGATTGCGTATGCGCTCTTCCCCTTGAGCGCGCTCTGCTCCCTTGCCATTGGTCTTGCTGCGGCTACCGTGCTGTTAATGCCACCCGAGCGGGCCATTCTGCCGCTGGGGCTGCCAGGCCTGCCTTTCCACGTCCGCGTCGATAGTCTTTCGGCCCTGTTCCTGGCCGTGCTTGGCATGGCGAGTGCCGGCGTGTCGATATTCGCGGCCGGCTATTTCCGCCACGGCGAGGGCACGGCGCCGGGCCTCTTGTGCCTGCAATATCATGTCTTCCTCGCCAGCATGTCGCTCGTGATGCTGTCCGACGACGCCTACCTTTTCATGGTGGCGTGGGAGACGATGGCCCTGTCGTCCTACTTCCTCGTCACTTCCAACCACCACATCCCAGAGATACGCCGCGCGGGCTATCTCTACCTGCTGATCGCACACGTTGGCGCCATCGCCATTCTGCTCTGCTTCGGCGTGCTGCAGGCGGGTGGCGGCGACTACACCTTTGCCAATATGCGCATGCAGCATACTGGGCCTTTCTGGTCGTCCGCGGCCTTCCTGCTGGCACTGGTGGGCTTCGGTGCGAAGGCGGGCATCGTGCCCCTGCACGTGTGGCTGCCGGAAGCCCATCCGGCGGCGCCGTCTCCCGTTTCGGCGTTGATGAGCGGCGTGATGCTGAAGACGGCCGTCTATGGCTTGCTGCGCGTAGGTTTCGACCTGCTCGCCCAGCCACAACCCTGGTGGGGAGCCGCGATGTTGGCCGTCGGTCTGATCACGGCTCTGTTCGGCGTCGTGTTCAGCACCGTGCAAACGGACATGAAGCGCTTGCTGGCCTATTCGTCCATCGAGAATATCGGGCTGATCGTCACGGCTGCAGGGCTGGCGCTCCTGTTCCACGCCTACCATATGCCGGCATTGGCGGCCCTGGCGCTTGCGGCATGCCTGTACCATGTTGCGGCCCACGCCATGTTCAAGAGTCTGCTGTTCGTGTGCACGGGCGCGGTGCTGCACGCGACGGGCAGGCGCAGTCTGGGGCAGCTGGGTGGCCTCATCCGTCACATGCCCTGGGTTGCCTGGCTGTCGCTAATCGGTACGCTTACCTGTGCGGGCCTGCCGCCGTTTGCGGGCTTCGTTTCGGAATGGTTGCTCTTGCAGGGCTTCCTGTTCACCCCCCAGTTGCCAAACAGCCTCCTGCATATGCTGATACCCGTGGCGGCGGCCGTCATTGCCCTGATCGCGGCGCTGGCCGGCTACACCATGGTCAAGTTCTACGGGGTGATCTTCCTGGGCCAGCCGCGCGAAGCTAGCCTTGCGCAAGCGCACGACGCGGGTAGGTTGAAGCGTGGGGGCATGCTGTGGCTATGCGCCATGTGCTTAGCACTGGGCCTCGTACCAGTCCAATGCATCCAGGCAGTGGGCGTGGTGGGTGAGCAACTGGTCGGCCACAATATCGGTATCGATGTCGCGGCCCACGATTGGTGGCTGCTGGCACCGATGTCGATCGAACGCGCGAGCTATGGCCCCCTTGTGTTCCTGCTGGGCATTCTCGGATGCTGCGTGCTCGTCTTCCTGTTCGTGCGCCAGCGCTACCACGGCCGTATGAGGCGCAGCGCGGCGTGGGATTGCGGCTACCCTTGGCAGACCCCGCGGATGCAGGATACGGCCGAGGGCTTCGGCCAGCCTATCCGACAGATATTCGAGCCACTGTTCCGCATGTCCAGGACCTTGCCGCAGCCGTCCGACACGCACCCGGAATACCACGTCGTCATCGAAGACCACTTCTGGTACTGGATCTATATGCCCATCGCGCGTGCGGTCGAATGGGTGTCGCGCGCCATCGGCGTGCTGCAGCATGGCCGTATCGCGATCTACCTGCTGTATAGCTTCGTGACCCTCGTCGTCTTGCTGCTGATCGTCAATCCATGAACGCATCCGGCCTCTTGTCCCAGTTGCTCGATGTCGTACTGGCGCTGGCGCTGGCACCGGCACTCAGCGGCTGGGTCGCACAGTGCCGCGCGTGGCTGCAGAACCGGCGCGCACCCGGCCTGCTGCAGCCCTACCGGCTACTGCACAAGCTGTTTATCAAGGATGTCGTGCTGGCGGAGAACGCGTCCCCGCTGTTCCGTGCTGCGCCCTATATCGTGTTCGCCTGCATGATGATGGCCAGCGCGATCATCCCCATGCTGTCGGCCGACCTGCCATTGGCTACGGCCGCGGACGCTATCGCCCTGGTCGGCCTGCTGGCCATTGCGCGCGTGTTCATATCGCTCGCTGCGATGGACGTGGGCACTGCGTTTGGTTCGCTCGGCGCGCGCCGGGAGATGCTAATCGGCTTCCTGGCGGAGCCTGCGTTGCTCACCGTGCTCTTCACCGTGTCCCTGATCACGCGTTCCACCTCGCTTGCCAGCATGGTGGCCTATATGACGCACACGGCCTTTGCCATCTACCCCAGCCTCGCCTGCGCCGGCATTGCGTTTACTATCGTGTCCCTGTCCGAGAACGCCCGTGTCCCCGTTGACAACCCGGCGACGCACCTGGAACTGACCATGGTGCACGAGGCACTGCTGCTGGAGTATTCCGGCCGCTACCTGGCCCTGCTCGAATGGGCCTCCAGCCTGAAATTGCTGGTGTACTCCTGCATCGGTCTCGCCATATTCATACCCTGGGGCGTGACCTCGGAGGTATCGGCCGCTGCCTTGCTGCTGGCATTGCCCGCGCTCATTGCCAAGCTCGTGGTAGGGGGTGCGCTGCTGGCCGTGATCGAGACCGTGAGCGCCAAGATGCGCATCTTCCGCGTGCCGGAATTCCTCGCCACGGCCTATATGTTCGCCGTGATGGGCATGCTCGTGCATTTCCTGCTGGGAGCCTAGCCTTGGTCAATTTGATCTCCCAACTTATCAATCTGTTCGCCTCGGTCCTCTTGATCGTGGCCTTTGCCATGCTATCGCAGCGCCGCATCCTGTCACTGATCCACCTGTTCACCCTGCAGGGCGCAACGCTGGTAGTCGCTACCGTGCTGATCGCCTATTCGACGGGCCAGACCCACCTCTACGTTTCCGCGGCCATGACCCTGCTGCTCAAGGTCATCCTGATTCCCCTGCTGCTGCATCGGCTGATCAACCGGCTGAACGTGCGCTGGGATATCGAGACCTTGTTCAATATCCCCACCCTGATGCTGATCGGCATCGGTGTGGTCATCCTGTCTTTCTACCTGGCCTCACCCATCTCAAATCTCTCTGCCACGATCGTCCGCAGCACGTTGGGTATCGCGCTCGCCATCGTGCTGCTGTCCTTCATGATGATGATCACGCGCGCCAAGGCCGTACCGCAGGTGATCGGCTTCCTGTCGATGGAGAACGGGTTGTTCTTTGCCGCGACGGCGGGCGTGTACGGCATGCCCATGATCGTGGAGCTGGGCATCGCGCTCGACGTCCTGGTTGGCATCCTGATTCTCGGTGTCTTCATGTTCCAGATCCGCGAGCGCTTCGACAGCCTCGACGTCAATCATCTGGAAAAGCTCAAGGAGAACTGATGGCGACGCTCCTGGCGCTTTTCGGTATTCCCCTGGCTGGTGCGGTTGTGCTTGCGTTTTTCGGCGCGCGGCCGCGCGCCGCGATGCTCAACGCGGCATTCAGCTTTGGCACGCTTGCCATGGCTATTCTGGTCGCCCTGCGTGTCGTTGCCGATGGCGCCTTCCTCGCCTTCAACCAGCAGCTGTTCATCGATCCGCTGAACGTGTTCCTGGTGACCCTGACCGCCTTCGTGGGTTTCACCACCGCGCTTTTCTCCGGCCCCTATATGGAAGAGGAGCGTGGGCGAGGCAAGATGACGCCGCCGCGCATGCGGCTCTACCACGCCATGTACCAGCTGTTCACGCTGACCATGCTGGTGGCGCTCACCACCAATAATATGGGCCTGCTCTGGGTAGCCATGGAGGCGGCGACGCTCACCACCGTGCTACTGGTCAGCGTGTATCGCACAGCCGCCAGCCTGGAAGCGGCATGGAAGTACTTCATTCTGTGCGGCGTGGGCATTGCTCAGGCCTTGTTCGGCACGATCCTCTTGTACCTGGCGGCCGACCGCGTGCTGGGCGAAGGGGCGGGCGCGCTATTGTGGACCAACCTGTCTACCGTCAAGGCGCAGCTGGAGCCGACCATCATGGCACTGGCCTTCGTCTTCCTACTCGTCGGCTACGGTACCAAGGTCGGCCTCGTGCCCTTGCACAGCTGGTTACCGGATGCCCACGCGGAGGGGCCGACGCCGATCTCTGCCGTGCTGTCCGGCCTGCTCCTCAATGTTGCACTCTACGCGTTGCTGCGCTGCAAGGTCCTGGCAGACGCGGCGCTACATAGTCGGCTGCCTGGCAATATGATGATCGGCTTCGGCCTCCTATCGGTCGTGACGGCGGCCTTCTTCCTGTCTCGGCAGAAGGACGTCAAGCGCATGTTCGCCTACTCCTCCATCGAGCATATGGGGTTGATGACTTTTGCCTTCGGCCTGGGCGGCCCGGTTGCCAACTTTGCGGGGCTATTGCACATGACGGTCCACTCGCTCATCAAGTCCTCGATCTTTTTCGCCGTCGGCCATGCGGCCCAGAGGGCGGGGACGCAAGCGATCGACGGCATCCGCGGGCTGCTGACGATCAGCCCGGCCGTGGGTTGGGGCCTGATGCTGGGCTCGCTCGCTATCCTCGGCATGCCGCCCTTTGGCGTGTTCGCAAGCGAGTTCCTGATCCTCACGACCGCCATGCATACGCTGCCGTGGACCACGCCCGTGCTGCTGCTGGCGCTGGGCGTAGCCTTCGCCGGCGTATTCCAGCGCGTGCAGCCCATGGTGTTCGGCGAAACCAGCGTGGCACGGCTCAAGCACCAGCCCGCCCTGCTGCCTGTGTTTGCGCACCTGGGGCTCGGTTTGATGCTCGGCTTTTATATCCCGCCCTACCTGACTGGTTGGTACCGGCAGGCAGCCGCGATGATAGGCGGGTGAGCTATGCAGCTTTGTGGGATTGATGCGGATTTTGAAAGCCTGGGGTCATCACCCCCTGTATGGCGGGCGCGGGTGGCCGCTGCGGAATGGGTCGCTACGGCCTCGTTTGCCCAGGCTGCTGGCCTACCACTCGTTTCGATCTGGGGCGTCGACCGGCGCGATACAGACGGCCACTTCGATATCTGCGCTGCCTACGCGGCCGACCAGGGGCTTGCCTGGTTGATGCTGGCCCTCGATCCGGCACAGCCGCGCTATCCCGATCTATCCGGTTATTTCCCTGCGGCGAGGCGTATGCAGCGCGCCGTGGCGGACCTGATGGGCCTCGCGGCGGACGGGGCCGAGGACCGGCGCCCCTGGCTGCGGCACGGGGCCTGGCCGGCCGACTATTTCCCGCTGTGCCGCGAGCACGATGGGCTGGAAACCTTTGCCGACGCGATTGCGGAAGACTATGCCGTCGTCCAAGTCCAGGGGGATGGCGTGCACGAGATAGCCGTCGGGCCCGTGCACGCCGGCATCATCGAGCCCGGCCATTTTCGCTTCTCCGTGGTGGGCGAGAAGGTGCTCCGGCTGGAGGAGCGACTGGGCTATACGCACAAGGGTATCGAGAAGCTGCTGGAACGCACGGCGCCGGCAGATGGGCATCGCATCGCCGGGCGGGTTTCTGGCGACTCCACGGTGGCCTATGCCTGGGCCTATTGCATGGCGCTGGAGTCGGCCACCGGCATCACGCTGCCCGAGTCGGCACTGCTGCAACGCGCGTTGATGCTGGAGCGGGAACGCGTGGCCAATCATATGGGCGACCTGGGCGCGCTTGGCAACGACGCGGGGTTTGCTTTCGGTCTGGCGCAATTTTCCCGGTTGAAGGAAGACTGGCTCAGAATAAACAAGCTCGCTTTTGGCCACCGCTTCATGATGGACGGCATCGTCCCCGGTGGCGTGGCGGTGCCGCTGGACCAGACGCGGTGCAGCACGCTTGCCCTGCAATGTGATCGAGTAGGGGAGGAGGTGGGTGAACTCTATGCGATCTATGATGAACACGCCGGCCTGCAGGATCGCTTCATCGGCGCCGGCCGTGTCTTGCCCGCAGACGCCAGCCGGCTTGGGCTTGGAGGTATGGTGGGGCGTGCGAGCGGCCAGGGTCGTGACTTGCGCTGCGATCAGGCCTGGCGGCCCTATGACAGCCTGGGTGTGAACAAGGTGACGCTGCAAAACGGCGACGTGGCGGCGCGGGTAAAGCTGCGCTTCGAGGAGTTGCTCGAGTCGCTTCGCCTGATCCGGCATATGTGCGCGCTGATCGCCGACTTGCCAACGCCGACCTTGATCCCGATGCAGCCGGCTGGCCAGTGCGCCGGGCTTGGATGGGTGGAAGGCTGGCGCGGCCAGGTGCTGGTCGCGCTGGAGATCGATGGGGACAAAATCAAGCGTTGCCACTGCCATGATCCTTCCTGGCAGAACTGGCCCGTGCTGGAACACGCCATCATCGGCAATATCGTGCCGGACTTTCCGCTGATCAATAAGTCATTCAATCTGAGTTATTCGGGGCACGATGTTTAGGGAGCCTCTGACTAAGTACCCGGGTCGCGCTGGGCCGAGTCTTGGGGCAAGACGATGGCACAACGAGCGCCGTGTAACGGGTTACATCAGTGAGTTGTACCGAAGTATTGCCCCAAGAATCGGCCCAGCCCGGAGGGTTTGCCCGGCTTTTGGCCTGCTGCCGCGTTGAAAGTCGCTTATGTAGCCCCGCTACACTGCGCTCCTTTCGCCTTGCATCAGGCCAAAATCCGGGCAAACGCGATCCCGGGTACTTAGTCAGAGGCTCCCTAATGTGGCATATACTCAAACAGATCGGCCGCAACGGCATCGTGAGCGAGGCGCCCCCCCCGAGCGATGCTCTCAAGCTTGAAGCAGAGCGCATACGGGGCGATATGCTTCGCGTCCTGGGCCGGGCGCTCACGATCCGCCAGGTGGATGCCGGCTCATGCAACGGCTGCGAGCTGGAAATCCACGCGCTCAACAATCCCTATTACAACCTGGAAGGCCTCGGCATCAAGTTCGTGGCGAGCCCCCGGCACGCCGATATGCTGCTAGTGACTGGCCCCGTTTCGCGGCACATGGCCGTCGCCTTGCGGCGGACCTATGATGCGATGCCGGAACCCAAGCTGGTCGTGGCGGTGGGTGATTGCGGGTGCTGCGGCGGCGTATTCGGCGAAAGCTACGCCTCCTGTGGCGCAGTCTCGAACATCATTCCTGTCGACGCCGCTATCAAGGGCTGCCCGCCCGAGCCCGTCGATTTGCTCACGGGCATTCTCGCAGTGGTGCGACGGGGACGTTGATGCAGCATTGCACCGAGTCTTGAGAGGCCGGGCGGTTATCCCGCCCGGGTGAGGCTATGGCACGACTGTATCGACTTGCGTCAATGCATGGTCCAGCTGCTCACCGACTGGATTTCGCCATCGACGTTCTTGAGCGTGTAGGCCGAGTAGGTGTAAAGATCGAGCCACATCTTGGCGCGGTTGTAGCCGTTGATGGGTGGATTGTTGAAGTCGTTCGTACCGGCGACCTTTTCCCGTAGTTTTAGGAAGGAGGTCATGAAGGTGAGTTCATTGCTGCTGTGTCCGGACTTCGACAGCATGTCTTGCAAGGAGCCGCCGCTACCGGTGGCGCCTTGGTTCAGCGCAGCATCGGTGAAGGCGCCGATGGTGAGTGCGTCGTTGAAGTTGCGATCGCGGGCTTGCTGGACGGCATAGCCGATATAGTTGTCGTAGAAGCTTTCCCATACGGCGGCGCGCCATGCAGCGTTGTTTTCCAGCGCGTTGATGCGCTTGCAGAAGGCGCTGTCCGATTCCTGGATGACGAGGATATTGCCACTCATCTTCGCCTTGACGCCCGCATCCGATAGCCCCCCTGCGATACTGGGCTTAGCGGCGCCGTTGTACTTGTTGAAGAGCAGGAACAGGCCAGGGCCGTCCGGGCCGCCATCGTTCGGCCCACCGGTCGTCGCGCCCTGAATGGCCATGGTAATGCCGCGGCCGTCGCCGATGTTCTGGCAGTAGCCGTAGTATTTCACCCAGCCGCTGAAGCTCGGGTCATCCTGCTCGGACTTGTTGACGAGCCGCATGACGTTGTTCCACTGCTCGGCGTCCATGCCCGTCTTCGCCTGCAGGAAGGTCAGCGTGGCGGGTGAGAAGTTCTTCTCTGCATTCGCTTCGTCAGAACTGGCGCTCGCCACCTGGGGGGCTAGGGCGATTAGCGCGGCACACAGCAGGGGTACGACACAAGTCAGTTTGCTACGGTTGGAAATGCCCATTATCTGCTCCTTGTTCATTGTCGCTGTTATGTAGGGTGTGCCGGCCTTGCGTCGGCTATGCCAACGGCATGTCTTGGCACGAGGGCAGTATGGGCAGCTGGAACGCGAAATGGATATTGGTAAATCTACCTTTGGTAATTACCCGGGGCGGGTGGTTGGACCGAGCGGTATTGCGGTATGTAGTTGGGCAGCGTTTTGCGAAGCCCAACAACGTCAATCGTTATCTGTCGCTCCCGCGCAGGCGGGAGCCCAGTAGCGGCCGTAGGTCGCTCATGCGCTTAGCGTCGTACCAAGCGTCGCACTGGATTCCCGCCTTCGCGGGAATGACGCATTTGTGGGTTCATTGCGTGCGGCGCGACCTACGAAGTGGCAATTATCCGCGGGCCATTTCTGTGTGGCTGTGCACACTCGACCAATGTAGCGCCGCGCCCAGGAGGCCGGCGTGATTGCCCGCCGCGGCCGTACGCAGCAGGGGCTTGCCGCGCAGGTCGACGTGCAGCACCTGGGCGAGTGCGGCGGAAATCCGTTCCAGCAGTACGGCGCCCTGTTCGGTGACGCCGCCGCCCAGCACGATCAGGTCCGGGTCGAGCACGTAGATGAGGTTGGCGATACCCGTTGCCAGCAATAGGGACCAGCGCTCGACGACGGCGGCGATACGCTGGTCACCATCAGCCAGGTGCGCGAAGATGGCACGGCCGTCTATTGCCGCTTCGCCCGTTGCCTGGCGGGCTGCCGCGACCAGCGCGCGGGTGGATGCGACGTCTTCCCAGCGCTGTCCATCCACCGTCATATAACCCCATTCGCCAGCTGCGAAGCGGCCGCCGCGCAGTAGCTCGCCATCGAGCATGATGGCGCCGCCGATCCCCGTGCCCAGCGTCAGGGCGATGAACTGGCGGTAGCCTTGGGCGGCGCCATGGCCGTATTCCGCCAGCGCGACGCAGTTCACGTCGTTTTCTACGGTTACCGGCAGGCCAGAGACGGCGGCCAGGCGCTCGCCCAGTGCCATGCCGCTGTAGCCTGGGACTGCGTCGGCCAACCCCGTAATTGCACCGGCGGGAGAGATGGCGCCGAAGGTGCTGACGGCGATGCCGCGCGCCTCGCCCGCGTGCCGGTGCACCAGATCGGCCAGCCGTGCGAACAGCGCCTCGCCACCTGCTGCGGCTTCCGTCGCTATCTTGCCGGCCCCCACGATGCGTGCGTCGGCGTGGACATGGCCAAACTTGACGTCGGTACCGCCGATGTCGATGCAGAACAGTGGCCGCTGTATGCTCATCGGGCACCGCTGGGTTGCGGTAGCGGCAGGTCCCGCAATTTGGCGGCCAGCTCCATACCCGTGCGCACATTGAATTTGTGGCAGATCTTCAGCCGGTGCGCCTCCACCGTCTTGGTGCTGATGTCGAGATGGTCGGCGATCTGCTTGTTCAGGTAGCCGCCCAGCATCTCGTGCAACACCTCGCGCTCGCGCGGTGTCAGTTCGTCGTACAGGTGCATCAAGCCTGCATGGCTGGCGTGCGCTTCGCGCCCTTCCTTATCCGCGCGCAAGGCGTTGCCGATCGCCTCGAACAGGGTGCGGTGGTCCACCGGCTTTTCCAGGAAGTCGGCGGCGCCTTGCTTGAGCGCGTGCACGACCATGGGGATGTCGCCATGGCCGGACAGAAACAGTACGGGCGGCAGGTAGGTCTTGTCCGCTTCCGCACGGCGGCCCAGTGCCTCGAACAGCTCCAGCCCGCTTTGGCCTGGCATGCGCACGTCGACGAGCAGGCAGTTGAAGTCGACCGGCCGGGCGTTGGCTAGGAAATCGGCAGCGGACGCAAAATGGGCCGACTGCCAGCAGCGCGTGTCGAGCAGCATGGCGAGCGATTGCCGCACGCCCGGATCGTCGTCGATCAGCGCAATGCGGCAGCCATCGGCAGGCGTCATATTCGTCATGGGGTCGTCTCCGGTACAACCAAGAGGGATAGCGGCAGTCGGAACGAGAATACCGCGCCGCCGCCCGGGTTGTCTTCCATCCATAGCCGGCCGCCGTGCCGTTCCATAACGGTGCGGCAGATCGCCAGGCCCAGGCCCATGCCATCGGGCTTGGTCGTATGGAAGGCGCGGAACAGCTTGTCGGGTTGGCTAACACCCGGGCCGCGGTCGGCGACGCTGACCGTCACGCCATCGTCGTCGTGCCGGATGTGCACCACGACCGCATCCGCAGGCATATCGGCCGGCTCGTGCTCCAGCGCTTCCAACGCGTTGCGGATCAGGTTCAGCAGCACCTGCTCGATCATCACGGCGTCACACTCGACGATGGTGGGGGCGTTGCCCGCGACGATTTGTACGGCGACGTTCTTGCGTTCTATGAGGGGGGACAGTAAGGCCAAGGGTTCGTCCAGCAACTGGAGCAGGTCGCGAGGGCTGCTTTGCGCCGCTTGTTTCTGGCTGGCACTGCGCAGGCTGCGGATGATGTGCCCGGCGCGGCGCGCCTCGTCGCCGATGCGTGCTGCCGCCTCGGCCGCCACTGTCGCCTGGGCGGGCGAGGCTTCCAGGCAGCTTTCCACCACGGCGGAGTAGTTGGCAATGGCGGCCAGCGGCTGGTTCAGCTCGTGCGCTATGCCCGAGGCGAATTCCGCGAGACTGGTTAGTTTGACTGTCTGTTGCAGCAAGGCGTCGCGTTCGCGCGCAGCCTCTGCCGCCTGGCGCTCGGCCGTCGTATCGTAGAAGGAGGCCATCCAGCCGCGCGCCGTGCCACGGCCGTCGACCAGCAGCGAGGTGTAGGCGTTGACGATAAGCGGGGCGCTGTCGGCACGGCGGAAATGCATGCTCTCGCCCTCGCTCTTCACTTCGCCGCGCAGCATCGCCTGATGGGCCGCTTCACATGCAGCCTGACGCTCCGGCAGCCAGAATGGGAAGGGCGCCTCAAGACTGACGAGCTGCTGCGCAGACAGGCCTACCAGGCGGCAGAAGGCGGGGTTGACGTAGATGATGCGGCCTTGCAGGTCGAAGGCGACGAGGCCGGTGGCGGTCGAGTTCTCCATCGCCTCACGAAAGCGCAGTTCGTCCGATAGTGCGCGCTGCGCGTCGATGCGCTGTTGCAGCCAGCGTTGCAGCACGCGCAGGAGGTAGACGACGAGTACACCCAGCAGCACGATGACCAGCGCCAGGGCGCCGATGACCGCCCACCAACTGTCGCGGTCGTGGCGCGACACCTTCAGCATGAGGCCGCTGCCGGGCGGACCGAAGGAGATTGTCTGTGCTCGGTCGATGTCGCTGGGCAGGCTGCCGTCATGCAGCACTACCAGGTGCCCGTCCGCTTCCATCAGGCCGAGGTCGTAGCGCTGGATGAACCACCAGGGCACCGTCTGTTCCATGAAGCGGTTCAGGTCATAG
>JAFAKZ010000110.1 GCA_019234745.1 Burkholderiales bacterium | reverse complement strand
CAGCGCGGCAATCTCGCTCGTACACATCTTGCCCGGCTCGACGCAGCGGTTCAGGATGGTGTTGTACAGATTGGGTGCAACGGACGCGTACTGGCGTACTGGGTCTTTGATACTGGGCTTGGCCAGTTCAAGGTAGTCGGCTGCATTCAGCGCCGTGCCGTTCTGCTTGGCCGTCTTCACCCAGTCGTCGAACTGCGCGTTGTTCATGCCATGGAACTTGAAGCGCATATTCGAGAAACCGGCGCCGCTGTAGTTGGCCGAGAAGCCGTCGAAGTCGCCCGCCTGATTGATCACGGCGTGCAGCTTCGTCTCCATGCCCGGCATGGCGTAGATCTGGCCGGCCAGCGCGGGAACATAGAAGGAGTTCATCACGTTAGAGGCCGTGATCTTGAATTCGATGGGGCGATCCACGGGTGCTGCCAAGTCGTTGACCATGGCGATGCCTTGTTCCGGATAGATGAACAGCCACTTCCAGTCGAGCGCGACCACGTCGACTTCCAGCGGCTTCACCTTCGCATCCACCGTGCGCTTCGCATCGATGCGCGCCAGCTGGCGATAGGGGTCCAGCGTGTGCGTGTTGATCCAGGTAAGCAGGCCAAGGGCGATGATGATGACGAGCGGGGCGCCCCAGATCACCAGCTCAAGCTGGGTGGAGTGATGCCATTCCGGGTCGTAGCGGGCGTCCTTGTTGGACTCGCGGTAGCGCCAGCCGAAGAACAGCGTCAGCGCGATCACCGGCACGATGATCAGGAGCATCAGATAGGTGGACACCACGACGAGGTGGCTTTGCTGCGCCGCAATATCCCCAAAGGGGTGCAGGACCACCATGTCGCAACCTGTCAGAAATAACACAGGAAGCAACAACAGCAAGCGAAAGTGTTTGATTGAAGTCATGTTCTAGGCGTACGTTTTAGGCTAGCGAACGGCGCGCACTGTACGATTTGGCGAGCCGTTTGGCGATTGGACATTTTGTCTCACATGGTAGACAGTGATAGGCAAGATGCCCAAGGAAGTGCGGGCCATCAGGAAGCTCTGAAAACTCAATCACTTGCGTCGAGAGCATGCTGGTGCAAGGATAGAGTGGAGTGGAACCGTTCAGCGGATCATTGCCGAGCGATAAAGGACCGCAAACATCTGGCCATGCCAGATCACATGCAGTCGTTTGGATATCCGCCCCCTTTCAGAGCGTTTGATGCGGCCTGGTCAAGCGTTAATGCAAGAAAGGCTCCTGCTATGACATCCAACGAAATACATCCAAGCGTATCCCTCGGCGCAATGGCCCAAGGCCACAACGGAGGGCAGTCAGCGCAGGCCAATCCGGAGTCCATCAAGCCCGTAGAAATCGCCGTCGGCGTGGTCATCGGCCGCGCGTCGGAATACTTCGACTTCTTCGTCTTCGGCATCGCCTCGGCGCTCGTCTTCCCGTCCGTCTTCTTCCCCTTCGCACCACGACTTGAAGCAACGCTGTGGGCCTTCGCGGTCTTCGCACTTGCGTTTATCGCCCGCCCCTTCGGCTCCATGCTGTTCATGGGCATCCAGCGCCGCTGGGGCCGTGCGGTCAAGCTCACGGGGGCCCTGTTCCTCCTCGGCATCTGTACGGCCGGGGTCGCCTTCCTGCCGCCCTACTCGCACCTGGGTTCGTCCGCCATCTTCTTCCTGGGCCTCCTGCGAGTAGGCCAAGGGGTGGCAGTCGGTGGCTCCTGGGATGGCCTGCCTTCGCTACTGGCGCTGCACACGCCGCCCGAGAAGCGCGGCTGGTACGCGATGATCGGGCAGCTCGGCGCACCGCTCGGCTTCGTGCTGGCCTGCGGCATGTTCTCCTTCATGCTGAACAATATCGACACGAAGGACTTCCTCGACTGGGGTTGGCGCTATCCCTTCTACGTGGCCTTCGCCATCAACGTCGTGGCACTGTTCGCCCGCTTGCAGCTGGTGACGAATACGCTGTTCTCGCGGCTGCTCGACGAGAAGGAACTGGAACCGTCGAAGGTGAGCGACCTGACGCGCGACCAGAGCGTCAATATCTTCATCGGCGCCTTCGCCGCCATCGCAAGCCTGGCGCTCTTCCACATCGTCACCGTGTTCCCGCTGTCCTGGGTGTCGTTGTTCTCCAATCGCCCGATCGAGGACTTCCTGCATATCCAGCTCTGGGGCGCCTTGCTGGCCGCCGGCGGCATCGTCGCATCGGGCTGGATGGCCGACCGCATCGGCCGCCGCAGCGCACTGGGCATGATGGCCATCCCCGTGGCTGCCTTCAGCCTGGCCGTGCCGTCGCTATTGAGCGGTCCCAAGATCGGGCAGGACCTGTTCATCCTGATCGGCTTCCTCGTGCTCGGCCTCTCCTACGGCCAGGCCGCCGGTGCGGTGACCTCGAACTTCGAACCGAAGTACCGCTACACCGGCGCCGCGCTGACGTCGGACTTCGCCTGGCTACTGGGCGCCGCGTTTGCGCCGCTCGTCGCACTGGGTCTGTCGGCGCGCTTCGGGCTGGTGTCGGTCAGCATCTATCTGCTGTCGGGCGTCGCCTGCACCTTGCTGGCGCTCTACATCAACAAGGCGCGGACCGAACGTAGCTAGAGCAGACGTCCTATAGGACAAACCGCGGCCATGCGCCGCGGTTTTGTTTTCTGGTCAAAACAGTTCCAGCTCGCCCGTTACTTCCTCGACGACCTGGCTGCGGTCGACCTGGAACTCCAGCGTCGTGCCCTTGCTCACGCAAATGCAAACAACGAGGCGGAAGCGCATGGCCTCATTGATCACCACGTCGAACGATAGCGTCTCGGCCGGCTTCAGCGTGGCCACATAGCGCATGCATTGGCTGTCCAGCACGGACGGCGTGGACATGCCGCCGTGGCGGAAGACATTGCATAGCTCGCGGTTGACCGCGCCGCAGATCAGGTTGACGAATTCCGCATAGGCGTCCGTTGCCGCCTGCCCCTCCTGCGCCGCCTCCGGGCTGCGTAGCACGCGGGCAAGATGCTCGCGCGTCGCCACATCCTTGGCAAAGTCGAACAGGGCCACAAAGCGGAAGGTATAGGACGCGATATTGAGGACGATCAGATGGCGATTCTTGGCCTCGTCCACCTCATCGCGCTCGGGCGAGCGGGCCACTATGCAATGGTCGTCGCCGCCCTTGGCGTTATCCTGGATGGCACGCTCGAACAGCCAGGTGATGGTATCAAGCGTAGAAGAGGTCACCATGGCTCAGGCATCCGCTGCAATGGTGGCCAGCAACTGGTCGGACGTCGTGCGCAGGCCGAATACGGCCGTGCGTATCATATTGCCGCTCGCCTGCATGTCCTGGAAAGTCGTCGTGGTGATCAGGTCGTTCTGGTCCAGATTCACCTTCAGGTCCTGCGCCAGCTTGCCGGAATTCAGCGCCAGCTCGCGTACTCCATCAGCCACCACGGCGAAGCCGCGGCCGTTCTCGCCCGCACGCGCCGCCTCGATAGACGCATTCAGGGCCAACATCACCACGCCCTTGACGATGCTGCCAAAGGCTTCGTTCTGCGCCTTCAGCTTGCGGTTATTGTCGAGGATGGCCTTCAGCTCGTCATGCCAGCGCTCGATGGTCTTCACCAGGCCCAGGAGCGGCGTGATGTCCTTGGACAACGCACCCTGCTCGGCCGTCAAGGTCGCGCGCAGCTGCTGCATCTGCAGGCGGAAACCGTCCTGCAGTTCACTCACGCTCGTTTCCCGGTCGTCTTGCAGGCGCTGCTCCAACTGGGCCAGCGCGCTGCGATGCGTGGCTTCCAGGCTATCCAGGGCAGCCTGCATGGCACGTTGTGCCTCGGCCTGGATAGCGGCGATACGGGCATCGACCTCGGCCGGCGCCACGTGGCGCGCCAGGTCGGCCAGGCGTCGATCTCGTTCGGCCAGGGCGGCCTGCAGGCTACGGCGCCACTGCATGGCAACCAAGCCCATCACGACGATGCCGACCACCAAGCCGGCGAGGGCAAACAGGAAAGCGTTCATGGTGCATCCAATACCAAACCGTTGCGGCCGATGCGCACCCGCATCGGCCGGAGAAACAAATTCGCGGTGAACCGACCGTCCGATCAGGCGACCAGCTTCTTGAACGTGGCGATCACGGCTGCGCCGTTGAAGGGCTTGACGATCCAGCCCTTGACGCCGGCCGCCTTACCGCGCTCCTTCATGGCCGCGCTGCTTTCCGTCGTCAGCATGACGATGTTGACGCTGGCGTTCTTCAGCTCGCTACGGATCTTCTCGACCATGGTCAGCCCGTCCACATTGGGCATGTTCACGTCACTGACCACCAGCTTGATGGAGGGGTCGGCGCGCAGCTTATCGAGCCCGTCCTTGCCGTCGACGGCCGGCGTTACCGTCAGGCCGTTGGCCTTGAGAAAGTCGCACACTTCCGTGCGTACGCTGCTGGAATCATCCACTACCAATACTTGTGCCATGCTGTACTACCTTTCTACGTTGCTTACTGCTTGTTCATTCAGGTGGATGGCTACCGATCAACCATCGGCCAGCTCCACGCCACCGGGCTGAGCATGGGGCGTGGGCGGCACGTCCTGCGCGGCCGTCACCTCGCGCACTACACCCGCCTTGGCCGGCAACTCGTCCACTTCAACGGCATAGCTCTCGGGCAGGCACACAACCATGCGGAACTGGCGGTAGGCGGCGCCAGCAGCCTGGTCGGTGAACTGGATTTCGATCTGCCCATGTTCGCGCTTCACGAAGTCCTGCACGGCATCCATGCCCACGCCGCGGCCCGATACTTCCGTGATCTTGTCTGCCGTGGAGAAACCGGGACGGAAGATCAGCTGGGCCGTCTCCTCGTCGCTCAACACCTGGTCGACGCCGATCAGGCCTTTCTGCACGGCGACCTCGCGGATGCGCGCCAGTGCCAGGCCGCGGCCGTCGTCGGCCAGCGTCATGTTCAGCATGCCGCCCTCCGCCTTCATCGCCAGCGTAATCGTGCCGGCGGCCGGCTTGCCCTGGGCCAGGCGCACATCGCTCGACTCCAGGCCGTGGTCCACGGCATTGCGGATCAGGTGCATGAAGACGTTCTTCAAGAGGCCGCCCGCCTGGCTGCGCACCACGAAGCCGTTGTCCTGCACGCGCACCGTGGGGGCCGGCTTGCCCAGCTCCTCGGCCAAGGACGGTAGCGACTCGAACACGCCGGCGAGCATCTCTTCGATGCGCTCGGTACCGAGTAGGCGCAGCGTCTTGCGTACTTCGTCGCGGGCCGATACCAGTTCGTGCAGATTGGCCGTGTTCACCGTTTCCAGGCGATGCAGGGTTTCCAGGATCTGGTCCTTGTCCACCATCAGATAGCGCTCGACGCTACCGCGGCGACCCGGCCCCTTGCGGCCCAGGCTCACTTCATTGATGCGGGCATAGCGCTCGACCACCTCGCGCACCTGGGCGAGTTCTTCCAGCAGCTGGCGCTGGTCCCAGACGAACCTGGGACGCGGCTTGCGCAGCTCTTCATAGGTCTGCTCGGCCGTGTGCACGACATTGGTGACATGCTGCAGGCCGTAGGTACGAGCATTGCCCTTGATCGTGTGCATATTGCGGAACAGCTGGTTGATGGCGTGGCCATCGGTTTCCGTGTGTTCGCGGATGATCAACTCGTTTTCGTCGACGAAGCGGATGGCGCCGACGATGAATTCGTGGAACTTCTCCTGGCTCACGCTCAGGATTTCGCCGATGATTTCCAGCTCGCGCTTCTGCTCGTTCGCCTCCGCCGCCAGCTTGCGCAGCTCCGTCACGTCGCGCACGCACAGCATCAGGCGCTCAACGATGTCGCCCTCACCCGTGATGGGCGACCAGCTCAGGTCCAGTATCTTCACGCGGCCGTCCGGCAGGCGCTTCTCGATCTCGCCTATCATCAGGTGGCTGTTGAACTCGAAGTTCATCAGGTCCTCGCCTATGCAGGCGCCGCCCACGGCTTCGATCTGCGCCAGGGCGTCCGCGCCCACATTGCTGTCTTTGAAGACCAGGTCCATGAAATCGCGGCCGGCGATATCGCGCGTGTCGAGTATCGTCTCGAGGTAGGACGAATATTCCGGATGCACGACGTTGCCCGCCGTGATGGTGAGGATGCCCTGCGGCATGTTCTGCAGCATGGACTGGATATCGTTGGTCTTCTGCTTGAGCAGTAACAGGCTCTGCTGGATCTTCTCGATCATCGCATTGAAAGCGACGATGGATTGGCCGATCTCGTCCATGCGGTCGACTGGCACGCGGCGCGTGAAATCCTGGCTGGTCGCGATCTCGCTCATCATGCTCTGCATGCGGCCGATGGGGCGGGCGATCTGGCGGTACAACATCACGCCGAAAGCGGCCAGTACTACCACCATGACGGCCGTCACGATGGAAATGGCCGTCACCGTGTGAGCCAGGTTCAGGTTCAGGTTCTCGATGGCGCTATCCTTGCTGCGGCTCTTCTCCACACGCAAGGTTTCGACGATTTGCTCCATCTCCGTCTGGTACTGCGCCACATTGGCGAACAGCGTGGCCTGGGCCAGGTCGGCCTGGCCGTTCAGCTTGAAATTCATCGTGTCGTCGATGGCAGAGAAGTAGTTCGCCAGCGATTCGCGCGCTTGCCTGACGAGGCCGCGCTGCACATCGTTGCCGGCCTGCTTGGACTGTAGGTCCATTGCGTCCTGCAGTGCCTTCTTCTTGCTGACCAACACGTCCTTGGCCTGACCCATCACGTTGTCGTCCGGCGCCGTGACCAGCGTCATGGTTGCCAGCTGCACGTCCTTGAGCTCGGAAACAAGGTCGGCCGAAGCCAGGGCGCTGGGCACCACGCCTTCCGTCACCAGCTTTACTTCGGACGCGTTCTTGCGCGACTGGAAGATGGCGTAGCCGCCAATGGAGGAAATCGCGAGGAACGTTAGGATGACGAGGAGTGTGATACGGTGGCGGATACTCATGACGGCGCGGCCCTTCCGGTCTGATTCGATCCAGCCAAGGCGGCGCAGGCCGTCATTGACTGTATTCGAATACTCTCATGAATATGTGACAGCGCAGTTAAGCTATGAAATCAATGACTTACTATTACATTGGCATATACCACTGCGTAAGGCAGATGCAAAGCCGGCGCCACGAGGGCGCCGGCCAACTAATCGCAGCAGCTGCGAGAGCGCTTACATCTGCGTTTCCACGTTGACCATCCAGGCAATGCCGAACTTGTCCTTCAGCATGCCGAAGCCGGGCGACCAGAAGGTCTTGGCGAAGGGCATCTGCACCTCGCCGCCGGCGGCCAGTGCGTCGAACATGCGCTGGGCCTGTGCGACGTCCTTCGAGCCGATCGACAGGGAAAAGCCGTCGTGCTTCACCGGCTCGCCCATCACGGCATCGGAGAACATGACCACGCTATCGCCGATCTGGACACGCGCATGCATGATCAACTTATCGCTGCCGGGCGGGTTGTTGCCTGGCTCAGGCGAATCGCTGTAGCGCATCAGCATATGCGTCTG
>JAFAKZ010000319.1 GCA_019234745.1 Burkholderiales bacterium | reverse complement strand
GCCATCACCTGCGCGTCGGCGTTCGGTGCCATGTTCATGAAGACCATCGGCCCCGGCATATTGGAGCGCTACGGATTCCGCAAGGTGTTGATGTATAACGCGCTATTTGCCGGCATTGCGCTCGCCATCTACGGCTGCTTCACAGTTGGCACGCCCGTAGGACTGATGCTTGCCATCGTCGCCATCGGTGGCTTCTTCCCCTCGCTGCAATTCACGGCGCTTAACACCATCGTCTATGCCGATATTGCGAGCGAAGACGCGGGCCGAGCCACCAGCCTCGCCAGCGTGGTGCAGCAGCTCTCGCTGGGCTTTGGGGTGATCGTGGCGGGTATGACGCTGCAGCTATCGCATCACCTGCAGGGGCACGAGCAGATCGTGGCCGGCGACTTCTGGCCCGCCTTCGTGGTGATTGGGTTGTGCTCGATTGCCTCAATCCCGGTCACGCGCATGCTGCCGGCGAATGCTGGGCGGCAGTTGTCGCAAGCGGCGTGAATTCGGCATATTCGTAGATCGGAAAAGCGAAGCGCCTTCCGACGCATGGAATAATTGAGGAAGCCAACCCCAGAGGGAAGCAGCCTAAGCGTTAGACTCTGGACGCGCGTCAACGTGCAGTGCTATTTCATGCATTCCATGCGTCGGAAGGCGCTTCGCTTTTCCGACCTACGAGTTAGCTCCCGTCCGGAACGATGGCGTAGATATTCGCGTCTATCACCGCATCGCCCAGCACCAGTCGGTTCCGCGCCATCCGCTCGTGGACGGCACCTGCGCGCAGGGCTGTCGCATCGCTGGCCACATTGCCGATGGCGACGACAATCTCGATCCGGTTGAGCTGGTGCTCGCGGAAGCCGTATTGCGCGATGGCGCGCACGGCGCGGGTTGCGATCCCTTGTTTCTGCTTCGATTGGCGCACCCAGTAGCCGAGATTGCAAAAGCGATGGGCGCGATTGAACTGATTCAAGCCTATGCCGCCCAGGAATTCGCCGCTGGTGGCCAAGAATATGCCGAATTCGTGCGCGGTATCGGCGCTGCGGCTGATGTCACAAAAGGCGAGCCAGGCGAGTGCGTCATCCACCGTGTATTCGGCGCGGCTCCACGGCATCCATGGGTGCATCAGGTGGTTGGATTCACGAACGGCTTGGGCAAACTGCTCGGCATCGGTGCTGCGGAACGGGCGGATTTCAATATCGTCAAAGGTAATCATAAGGAATTCCGAAAAGCGTCATATCGCGCTTTTTATCTTCCTTGCGCCGCAGCGAGGCGTCAATTCATCCCAGTCCAGCCTGCATTCGCCGGATGTTGCACTGCGGGATTTGGTAAGATGACCTGAATATGTTGACCGTCGACCTCCATGCTCATTCCACCGTCTCGGACGGGATGCTGCCGCCACGCGAAGTGGTGGCGCGAGCTGCTGCACGCGGTTGCACCCTGTTCGCGCTCACCGACCACGACGACGTGCGTGGCTTGGCCGATGCGGCGGACGAGGCGAAGCGGCTGGGCATGGGCTTCGTGCCCGGGGTGGAGATTTCCGTCAGCTGGCGCAAGCACACGCTGCATATCGTCGGCCTGGGCGTCGATCCGCAGAATCCCGTTCTGCTTGCCGGCCTGCAGAGCGTGCGTTCAGGCCGCGACGAGCGTGCCGTGCGGATTTCCGAGGCGCTGGCCGCCTGCGGCATCACCGACACCCTGGAAGGCGCGCGCAAATTCGCCGACAACCCGGAAATGATCGGCCGCGCGCACTTCGCGCGGCACCTGATCGAGCGCGGTATCGCCAAGGACATGAAGGGCGTGTTCAAGAAATTCCTGGCGCGCGGCAAGCTGGGCTACGTGCCGCACGAGTGGGCACAGCTCGCCGATGCCGTGGCCTGGATCAAGGCGGCGGGCGGCGTGGCGGTGATCGCGCACCCGGGCCGCTACGAGTTCGGCAAGCAGACCATGGGCGAGCTGATCGAGGAATTCAAGGCGGTAGGCGGGGAGGGCATCGAGGTGGTCTCCGGCAGTCATAATCCGCCCGATTTCGCGCGCTTTGCGCGGCTGGCCGAGATTAACGGCCTGTTCGCCTCAGCCGGCTCCGACTACCACGCCACGGGCGAGGGCGCGCGTGAGCCCGGCATCCTGCCCGATATGCCGCCCGGCCCTGTTCCGGTCTGGTCGCGCTGGCTGCCCGAACCGGCTATAGAACAATAAACCCCTACAACACTGTCTTCGCCAGCGCATGGCCCAATACTTCTCGATCCACCCAGAAAACCCGCAGATCAGGCTTATCCGGCAGGCCGTGGAAATCATCCGCGACGGCGGCTTGGTCGTGCTGCCTACCGACTCCTGTTATGCCATCGGCTGCCACCTGGGCGACAAGGACGCGCTGGAGCGCATCCGCCG
>JAFAKZ010000121.1 GCA_019234745.1 Burkholderiales bacterium | reverse complement strand
GGAGAACGACATGCTGAGCAATACACAACTGCAGGCGCGGATCGAATTGCCGGCAGCCGCCCGGCTGCGCTTTATGGCTAGGGTCATGGGCGAGCTGGCGATCGCCGCCATCATGCTCGCCTTCGATTGGTCGACGACCGGTTCCATAACGTGGTCGATGTGGCCGGCACTGTGGGCCGCGTTCGATCTCGCCTGGTACGGCAGCCGGATGCTGATGCGCGTGGGCGCTTTCCGCGAGCGCTCGGCATATCCGGCAAGCGGGGTGTGATCATGATTGCGATGATTCTTTCGCACACGCCGCTGTGGGTTTGGGGCCTGCTGGCCGTCCTGCTCAGGTTTGGTTTCATTCAGACGCGCAGCCGAGAGATCTCGATGGGGCGGGCAGCCGTGCTGCCAGTGGTGATGGTGCTGCTGTCCTTTTATGGGCTCGCCACGCGCTTTGGCTGCGGGCCGGCCTACCTGGGTTGGCTGACGGGCATGGCGGCGAGCGTCACGCTGTGCCGCACGCTGGACTGGCCGCGAGGTGCGACATTCGATACGCTGACGCAGCGTTTCAGCGTGCCGGGAAGCTGGATGCCAGTCGTGCTGATCCTGGCGACATTCATAAGCCGCTACGTCGCGATCGTCGCTGCCATCATGCATCCCGAATTGGCGCAAGGCGCAGCATTCGGCGTGGCGGTCGGCCTACTTTACGGTGGTTTGAGCGGGCTGTTCTTCGCCCGTGGTCTGGGCTTATGGTTGCTTCGAACCAGTGCTTTGCAGCCATCGCTAGGCTGATTAGACTCCCGCTATGGCCCAAACTCATGACGGCGTCGCCGCACCCTCACCCAGCAGCAGTGCGAGCGACAGCCACCCGCTCGATCTGATTCCCTTCTTCCGCCGCTGGAAGCAGAACCACATACGCGATCTGGTTTACACCTTTATCTTCGGCCTGGGCTTCTGCTTCTTCTTCTTTGCGCTGTATGCCATCGACGCGCCGCATGGCCACCTGCTTTCGCTGCTGTGGAAAAACTTCGTCATGGCGATGTCCATTTCCTACACGATTCATGGGCTTTACGTGCTTGGGGATATGCTGCTGGGGTCGTGGCTGTCCAAGCTGCAGGGCTGGCAGCGCGCGGCCTACCACATTGTGATACCGACCGGCGGCGTCTTCGGTGGCTTCTACGTCGCCGTCGCTATCCTCGATCCGACCGCCGCTCTGCATAACGTCGACGGTATTTTCACGACTGGCGTCATCGTGAGTTTCGCCACCATTTCGCTGGTGGTCTCCTGTGTGCTCGTACTCGCCTATGCGATTCGGGAACGCCAATTGCGCGACACGGAACATATTGCGGCCGAACAGCGCCGTGCGCTGGAGGCTGAACGCCAGGCGCTGGAAGCACAGCTGCGCATGCTGCAGGCGCAGATCGAGCCGCACTTTCTCTACAACACGCTGGCCAATGCCGTCGGCCTGATCCAGCCGGCGCCCGAGCGCGCCCGCGTGCTGCTGGAGCGGCTGATAGACTACCTGCGCGCCTCGCTGGCGGCGAGCCGCGACACATCCGCCACACTCGGGAACGAAGTCGCCACGATATCGGCCTATCTTGACCTGATGAAGGTGCGCATGGGCGAGCGCCTGCGCTACCGTATCGACCTGCCGCCCGAACTGGCTGCCTGCACCCTGCCGCCCATGCTGCTGCAACCCCTGGTGGAAAACGCCATCAGCCATGGCCTGGAGCCGAAGATAGCGGGCGGCGAGATCGTTGTCCGTTGCACTGCGGAGGCTGACGTGTTGCTCGTCACCGTGGAAGATGATGGCGTCGGTTTCGACCCGACGGCGCGCCCCCGGCCCGGTGGCGGCGTAGGACTGACGAATCTGCGCCAGCGCCTTGCGGCGCTGTACGGCAACGCGGCAAGTGTTGGCCTGGCGGACAATCAACCGGCCGGCGTGCGTGTCAGTCTGCGCATACCAATGACGGCAGAGCGGGCGTAGATCCGCCGAAATACATTGAGAATGGATGAGGGCGATACATGATCACCGCACTGATCGCTGACGATGAGCAGGTCCTGGCCGACTTCCTGAAGGCGGAGCTGGCCGAACTCTGGCCCGAGCTCCACATCGTGGATGTCGCCAACAATGGCGTCGATGCGCTGCGCATGATCGACGAGTTGGCGCCGACCGTCGCCTTCCTCGACATCCGTATGCCCGGCATGACGGGCCTGGACGTAGCGACCAAGCTGCTGGGGCACGCTGCCGCTCCCCATATCGTCTTTGTTACCGCCTACGACCAATACGCGGTCGACGCCTTCGAGCGCGAGGCGGTGGATTACCTGCTCAAGCCCCCCACGCGAGAGCGTCTGGGCCGTACTGTCGACAAGCTCAAGCGGCGGCTGGCCGAGGCGCCCAAGCAGCCGGCAGTCATTGGCGGCCAGGACGAACTGCTGGCCCGCCTCGCCGCCGCGCTGGGGCATACCCCTATCGTTCCTCGCCTCGACTGGATACGCGCCGCGCACGGTACGGAAACGCGCTTGATCGCCATCGACGAGGTCATCTATTTCGAGGCGAACGACAAGTACGTGTCCGTATTCACGCAGGACGGCGAGTCACTGATCCGCACGCCGCTCAAGGAGCTGATCGACAGCCTCGACCCCAGTCGCTTCTGGCAAGTGCACCGCGGCACCGTGGTCGCCGTGCGCCATATTGCGGGCACGACACGCGACTTCCGCGGCCGTACGTTGATCAAGCTGAAGCTGCGTCCCGAGGAGCTGGTGGTCAGCCGCGCCTATTTGCATTTGTTCAAGCAAATGTAGGGTTGCATGCGACCGCCGCGTGCGCTGTTCCTTCCCCTTAAGCTGTGCTAAAAAGCTGCCTAAATGGCTTGGGTTTGGCTGCTTGGCCACCTGGGTTTTAGGAATATCGGGGAATATGTTTCACGCTCATCTTATCGGCGCTGTGTCCGGCAGGTTCGCACCTGCCACGCTGTCCAGCAGCCAAGCCAGTGCAATTGTCGAGCCGAAATGGGTGAACGCCTGATGCTCGACGGCCGTCTCGCCCTTACCACGCCCGAAGGTGTCAGCCTGGCGCTTACGCCGGCAGGCCCCGGCTTGCGCGGCTTCGCCTGGGCTATCGATTTCGTCGTCTGGGTGGTGTCGGTCAGCATCGTCTCGATGCTACTGAGCTTCGTTTTTCCCGATCGCCGCCTGTACCAGGGCGTTTTCCTACTGTGCCTTTTCGTCTCCTACTGGGGCTACCCCGTTTTGTGCGAGGTCTATGCAAGCGGCCGCACGGTGGGTAAGCGCGCCATGGGCCTGGAGGTCGTGCGCGAGGACGGACTGCCCGTGGGTTGGCGCGAGTCGGCTACGCGCAATCTGTTGCTGGCCGCCGACTTCCTACCCTTCCTGTATGCAGCCGGCCTCGTCTGTATGCTGTGCGATACGCGCTTTCGCCGCCTGGGCGACATCGTGGCCGGCACGCAGGTCGTGTACCGCCCCAAGCCGCGCAAGCGCAGCGCCGTGCAATCGGAACAGCCCGTTCCCTTGCCCTATACACTCACGCCCGAGCAGCAACGCGCACTGCTCGACTTTGCCGAGCGTGCGCCACGCCTGCCGCAGTCGCGCTGCATCGAACTGGCCGACCTGGCCGAGCCGCTCACCGGCTTGCGCGGCGAGGCCTCGCTGCGCCGCCTGAAGGCGCTGGCCGCCGGATTGATGGGGGGGCTGTGAAACAGCAGCAATTCGAGCAGCAGTACAAGGACAATTGGACCGAGGTTGCCGAGCTGTGCGACGGGCGCGGTGACGGCACGCGCTTGCCGCTCGTCTATCGCGCCCTGTGCCAGAGCCTTGCGCTGGCGCGCCAGCGCGGCTATTCACCCTCGCTCACCGAGCATCTGCATACCCTGGTACTGCGCGCCCACCGCAGCATCTACGGCACGGTGCCGGAGCGCCCACTGGCCCTGCGCGACATGGTCGTGCGTACCTTTCCGCAGCGTGTGCGCGAGGAGTGGCGCCTGTTCCTGGTCGCCTTCATCGCCTTCTGGGGCGTAGCCGGCGTCGTCGGCTACCTCGCGTGGTACGACCCGAACTGGGCCTATAGCTTTGCCTCGCCGGACGACCTCGACGAATTCACCCGCATGTACCAACCCGATGCCGCCCGCATTGGCCGCGGCGGTAGTGCAGGGGATGTCGCTATGTTCGGCTTCTATATCTGGAACAATGTCTCCATTTGCTTCCGCACTTTCGCAGGCGGATTGTTCGGCGGCATTCCCGCCATCTTCAGCGTCGTGTTCAACGGCGTGCATGGCGGCGTAGTGGCCGGCTGGCTCACGCGTAACCCAGCCACCAGCATCACCTTCTGGTCCTTCGTGGTTACGCACAGCAGCTTCGAGATCACGGGTCTGCTGCTCTCCGCCACGGCTGGCATGCGCCTGGGCCTGGCGCTGATCCGCCCAGGCCGCCTTAGTCGCCGCCACTCGCTGTTGCAGGCAAGTCGCCGCGCCTTCCCCATCGTCGTGGGCGCGGCGCTGCTTACCGTAATCGCTGCCTTCTTCGAAGCCTTCTGGTCGGCCACGCCCAGCTTGCCACCGCAAGTGAAGTTCACCGTCGGCGCCATCTGCTGGGCCTGCGTATTGGGCTATTTCCTGTTCGCAGGGAGGCGCCGTGCGGCTTGACCAGCTCCAACTCGACCTGCACCCGCGCTCGCACTGGCAGGCCATCGACCTGGGCATGTCGCTGCTGCGCCAATCGGCCGGCACGGTGTACGCTGCTTGGCTCTGCCTATGGCTGCCCACGGTAGCCATCTGCACGGGCCTTGCTGCGTGGTTGGGAGAGAGCTGGTACTGGCTCTTCATCCTGCCCTGGTGGGTACGCCCGCTGCTGGAGCGTGTCGTTATCCTGGTGCTGTCGCGCGCCGTATTCGGCGAACGCATGCGTTGGACGCAGGCTGTACGCGAATGGCCTCGGCAATTGGGCGGCGGTTGGTTCCGGCTGCTCACCTGGTGGCGCCCCTTCATGGCTGGGCGCGGCCTGTTCCAACCGGTATGGCAGCTCGAGGGGGCGCGTGGCAAGTTCGCGGGTGCCCGGCGCAGCGTGCTCGCGCGTGACGGCGCCGGTGGTGCCGCCTATTGGTTCGGTATCGCCTGCGCCAATTTCGAGCTCATCCTGCAAGTGGGTACGCTGGCCATGATCGGCATGTTCATCTCGCCGCCCGATGCAGTGAACCCCTTCATCCTGCTGGTGGGCAACAAGCTATCGGATTCCGGTATCCGCGCATTCGCCGCCTTTGCGCTCTACGGCATCAGCATGGCCATCGTCGCACCCATCTACACGGCCGGCTGCTTCACGCTCTACCTCAATCGCCGCGCCGAACTGGAAGCCTGGGACATCGAACTGGTACTCAAGCAATTGCCCCAGCGTGCAGCCATGCACACCGGCACCAAGGTGCGCCCGGCCGCATCGGCCCTCGTCGCCGTGCTGTTCGCCGCCGGCCTGGTGCTGCTCCCGCAGGCGGCGCGCGCAGCCGATTGCGACCCGCCCGCCAGGCCGTGGTACAACCTGCGGAACGTCAAGCGCGACCCACCGGCTTCGCCGGAGCAGGCACGCTTGCGCGAGCGCTTGGACAAGCTCTATCAAACGCCCGAGCTGCGTGGTTACGAGTGTCAGAAGAGTTGGCATGCCAAGCCGAGTAAACCTAAGGCGCCGACCAAGGACCGGGACTGGACGCCACCGGATATCCCGTTATGGGTGGGTGATGTGATCAAGTATGTGTTGATCGCGATAGGCGTCACCATTGCCGTCTGGCTGCTCTACCGTTACCGCGACAAGATTGCCGCCGCCATGCCTAGTCGCCAGCGCGCGCCCATCCCGGACGCGATCGCGGGGCTGGATATCCGCCCTGAGTCCTTGCCCGACGACGTCGTGCGCACCGTGCGTACGCTGTGGGCGGAAGGCCAGTACCGTGCCGCCCTGGCGCTTCTGTACCGTGCCACGCTGTCGCGCCTGGCCCACCGCCACGACGTGACGCTTAACGCAGGCGCCACGGAAGGCGATTGCCTGCGAGCCGCCAAGCGTTCGCAATACGAAGGGCGGCTCGATGGCGACACCTTTAGCGTGGTGGAAAGTGTGACGCGCCTGTGGCTGGACCTGGCCTACGCCCATCGCCAACCAGCGGCGGAAGACCTGGAAGCCGTTTGCGCTTCGTGGCAGCGCCGGCTCGACGGGGTAGCGGCATGAGCTGGACGCCGCGCCAATGGATCACGACGGTGCTCACCGTCATCGTTGTGGGCTGGTGCGCGTGGTGGTGGCAAGGCCATATGGAGTACGGCTGGCACCGCGTCGACAAGGCGATGGACGCACAATTCCACGAACCCATGCGTGCAGCCGCTGCTTTGCTGCAGCAGCAGGGCCGGCAGGTAATTCAGGAAAACAACCTGACCGTGGCGCTCGCCAAGCAGCGCCAGGCGTCCATGATCATCCTGGCGAACCGTGAGGGTGAGATTACCAAAGAGGACGGTGCCGCCTTGCTGGAATGGGTAAGTGGCGGCGGTGTTCTGGTGATCGAGGCGATGACTAGCACCGATAAGCATCGCGCCAGCGATCCGGTCACGCAAGCCACGCAGGTGGTAAGCGAATACTTTGCCAAGCACGTACCGGCCAATGGCGCGAAGGGCTACACGGTAGTGCCGCCCGGTACGGACCATCCGCTCAAGCTGGCGTCGAAAAACTGGTATCTGCACCGTGTGGTGTCCAGCCCGGCGCTGGCCTGGAGCGACGACGACCAGACGCAATGGATGGTGTTGCCCTACGGCGACGGCCACATCATGCTCACGCCGCTGAACCGTTTCAACAACTACGAGTTGTACCAGCAAGACCACGCCGAGCTGCTTGTGGACTTGCTCGACTACCTGCCCAAGCAGGGTAGCGTCTGCATCGTGCGCGGCCTCGCCTCGCTGCCATGGTACGAGCTGCTGTGGGCGCGCGTGCCCTATGGTCTGTGCGCGCTTTTTGTCTTCATTGCCCTGATGTTGTGGTCCGCCATGGTGCGCTTCGGCCCGCTGCTGCCCGAGTCCTCCACCACGCGCCGCGCGCTGATGGAACACATCGACGCGAGTGCGCGTTGGTTGTGGCTCACCAGCAAGGGGCGCGAAGCGCTGTTGCGCGCCGTGCGCACGGCCGTGCGTAGTCGCCTGGGGCGTCGCCGCCCCGAATTGCTGCGCCTGGGTCCCGCTGAATTGGCACATCGCCTCGCCGCCGAGCGTTCGCTACCCATCCGGCTTGTCGACGAGGCCCTGAACCAGTCGGCGGCCACGCGCCATTTCGACTTTGTTCGTCAGATCAAAACTCTCCAGGAACTCAGGAAACATCATGAACGATAACGCCATCCCGACGGATCGCTTCGCCCAAGCCTCCGAGATTGTGCGTCGCCTACGCGAAGAGATCGGCCGCGCCGTGGTCGGCCAACGCGCCGTGGTCGACCAGGTGCTGGCAGCCTTCCTCGCGGGTGGCCACGTGCTGCTCGAAGGGGTGCCGGGGCTGGGTAAGACGCTGCTGGTGAAGGCCTTGGCCAAGACCTTCTCCGGCCAGTTCGCGCGCATCCAGTTCACGCCGGACCTTATGCCGGCCGACGTCATGGGCCACGCGGTGTTCGATCTGAAGAACCAGTCCTTTACCATCCGCCGCGGCCCCGTCTTCACCAACCTGCTGCTGGCTGACGAAATCAACCGTGCACCGGCCAAGACGCAGTCGTCGCTCCTGGAAATCATGCAGGAGCGTCAGGTCACCATCGAAGGCGAATCGCACGTGCTTACCGCGCCCTTCATGGTGCTGGCCACGCAGAATCCGCTGGAACAGGAAGGCACTTATCCGCTGCCCGAGGCCCAGCTCGATCGCTTTCTCATCAAGGTACTGATCGACTACCCAAGCGCTGGCGAAGAGCTCGCCATGCTCAAGCAAACCACGCTGGACCGCGTGGGAGATGGCTTGGATGTGGATGCGGTCGCCACGCTGATCCGCCCGGAAACGGCCGTGGCGCTGCAGCAGCTGGTGGCGCAGGTTACCGTCGACGCGGCTGTGGCCGAGTACGCCGTGCGCCTCGTACGCGCCACGCGTGACTGGCCGGGCATCGCCATCGGTGCCGGCCCGCGCGGCAGCATCGCCCTCGTCCGCGTCGCACGTGCCCTTGCTGTGCTGGCCGAGCGCACCTACGTCACGCCAGACGATATCAAGGCCGCGGGCTTGCCGGTGCTGCGCCATCGCGTCACGCTCTCGGCCGAAAGCGAACTGGAAGGCCTGGGCGTGGACGAGCTGCTGCAGGGCGTATTCGAACAGACGGCCGCCCCGCGCGCCTGATCGTAAGCAAGCGCCTCATGGTCCCGTCGCGTCTCCTGCTCTGGCTATCTGGCCTCTTCATGGCCAGCGGCTTCGCCTTGTACTGGCTGCCCGTCGCGACCATGCCCTGGGCGAGCCTGTGCGCAGTCTTCGTGCTGGCTACCTTGCTCGACGCCTGGCTTGCGCGCGCCGTACCCCATCTGCGCATCGAACGGCGCCTGGCGGGCGTGTGGCCCGTGGGCACTTGGAACGACGTCACGCTAACACTGCATCACGAAGGCGGGCGGCACGCGCGCGTGCAGGTATTCGACGACTACCCCACGCATTGGGAGCTGGAAGGTTTACCTTTCGAGGCCGCGCTGGCAGCCGGCCGCTTCCACACGCAACGTTATCGCCTGCGCGCCATCCAGCGTGGCAATGTGAGCTTGGGGCTGAGTTTCCTGCGCATCCTGTCGCCCTTGGGCCTGTGGTGGCGCCGCGCCCGCGAGGGCGTGGAAAGCCATGTGCGCGTATTCCCGGACTTCTCCAAGCTGCTCGGCCACACCCTGCACGCCACCGACCAGCGCGTGCCGCGCCTGGGCACCATCCGCAAGCGGCGGCGCGGGGAGGGCACGGACTTCCGCCAGCTGCGCGAATACCGCCAGGGCGACAGCCTGCGCGTGATCGACTGGAAGGCTACGGCGCGGCAGCTCAAGCCCATCAGCCGCGACTACCAGGAAGAGCGCGACCAGCAGGTTATCTTCCTGCTCGACACGGGCCGCCGCATGCTGGCCCACGACGGCGACAAATCGCACTTCGACCACGCTCTGGATGCCGTGCTGACGCTGGCCTGGGTGGCGCAGAAGCAGGGCGATGCCGTAGGTGTGATGACCTTCGGCCGGGAAAGCCGCTGGCTCGCGCCGCAGAAGGGCCACGCCGGGCTGGACCGCCTGCTGTCGGGCGTCTACGACCTACAGGCAGGCGAGGTGGCACCAGACTACCTGCTCGCCGCGCAAGAGCTGATGAGCCGCATCCGCAAGCGCGCTTTCATCGTGCTGATCACCAATCTGCGCGATGAGGACGACGTGGCCTTGCGCGATGCCTGCCAGATGATGGCGAGCCGCCATATGGTGCTATGCGCCAGCATGCGTGAAACGATCCTCGACGACACGCTCACCGCCCCCGTCTACCAGTTCAGCGACGCGCTACGCCTCGCCGGCACGGAGTTCTACCTGGCGCAGCGGCGCGAAGCCATCCGCCGCCTGGGCATGCGCGCACACAATCTGATCGACGTCACGCCGCAGCATCTCAGTGCCTCGCTGGTCGACCGCTATCTCGAAATCAAGGAAAGCGGCCAGCTGTAGGAGCTTGGCCGCCACCGCCTTGGAGACGACATCCTGAGTACCCGAAATCGCTTGCGCAGTGCGCTGGCGCCATGGCGAGATTTGCTGCGCGCCTCACCAGGCCTCGCCGGCTTTCTCGCGGCCGATGCCCTCGCAACCTTATCCGAGCTTGCTGCCAGCGTCGTCATCCCCTGGTGGATCACTAAGCAGGGCGGTATGCACGCGATCGCTGCCTATGGCATGACACTCGCGCTGGCGACGCTGATCACCGTGCCGGCCGTCTCACCGTTCGGTGATCGATTCTGCAAGGCCACACAGATGCGCTGGGGCTTGGCCGGGCTGACGGCAGCCTTCCTTGCGCTGGCATGGTGCGCAGCGCAGCCCTTCGTGCTGGTGCCCGTACTCACCCTGGTTGTCGCGCGCGTGCTCGCCAAGGCTTTCGTCGATCCTGCGCAGTCGGCGATCCTGCCCGAGCTGGTCGCGACACCGCTGTTGCCCAAAGCCATACAGCTGCAGAAAACCTGCCGTTCCGTGAGCGGCATCTTCGGCCCACTGGTGGCCGGCGCATTGCTGGCCCTGGCAAGCATGCCCACGGCACTGACGACTTGTGCGCTGCTGCCAGTAGTCGCCGGCATCGCTTCCTTGGCTATTCCTCGTCGCCCAGGTGTGCGGGGGTTCGATGCGCGCAAGTGGTGGCGCGATATGCGCGCAGGCGCCCGAGCAAAATGGGGTGTGCCCATGGAGCGCGGTTGGACGGTGGTCAATTTCGTCGTGTGGGTTTTCCAGGGACCGGCAGTCGGCATCCTCATCCCCATCAAGGTGAATGCCTTGGGGCTGGCAGGAAACTGGCTGGGTATCGGCCTGAGCGCACTCGTGTTCGGCGTATTCCTCGGCAGCGTTTGCGGCTCTAGCCTGCTCGTGCGGCGTTTCGGCCGCTACCGCGTGCGCATCGGGCTCGGCTGCCTTGAAGGCATATGCCTCGCCTATGTGGGCCTGTCGTCGTCAGCCGTCGTGATGGTGGCGGGGCTCGTCCTTGCCGGCTTCTGCAATGCCTCCATGGCTCTGGTCGGGTCTACGCACCGCGCGCTGGCCATCCCCAAGTCGCATCGCGTGCGCATGCTTGCCGCCAGCGCCGTCACCACGCAGATCGCCGGCGCCGCTGGTCCTGCTATTGTCGGGGCTGCCCTGATGCATTGGAGCGTGTCAGCTGTCTACGCCGGCTTCGGCATCCTGATGGCGATTTCGGTGCTGGGTTTCTGCCTGATCCCGCGCTTCAAGGAATTTCTCGAACTCGAGCACGACGACATCGTGGACTGGTACCCGCGCCAGTATCCGCACGTTTTCCAATGATGCTCGACTCGAAGGCTGCGTAATTAATCGCGTGGCAGGATGAATAGACCAATGTCATAATCCGCCCAATTCTGGCAGCGAGGCGACTCCAAGTGCGATTCCCCCTGATTGTCCTGTGCCTTGGTCTGGCATGCACCTCCACATCGCAGGCGGCGCCACCCATGCTGGCTGGCTGCCAGATCTTCCCCGCCAACCATATCTTCAATACGCGCATCGACGGCCTGCCCGTCGACCCGAACTCCGCCGCCTACCTCCAGACCATCAGCACGGGCACGCGCTACCTGCATATGGACCTTGGCCAGACGGAGGACATGACGAGCGCCAGTTACTGGGGCATCCCCTACAATCTCGTGGCCGGCAGCAAGACGCCTTGGCAACGCGTGAACTACGCGGGCGGCTGGCCCGACGAGAGTGACTGCGCAGCGACCGACCATAGCGTGGTCAGCCCCTGCACCAATACATCCGCGCCGCTAATGCCTATCCCCACAGCACCGCTGGTCGAGGGCGGCATCTCGGGCGACCAGTCCAACTATGGCGACCATCATCTATTGGTGCTCGATACGGACAGCTGCCGGCTGTGGGAGAACTATCACGCCTATACCGACCCTTCGAGCGGCTGGGACGTGCTCTCCACCGCCGAGTTCGACATGCATTCGACCGCGTTGCGCCCGGCCGGCTGGACCTCCACCGACGCCGCAGGCTTTCCCGTCATGCCGCTCTTGATGAAGGCCGATGAGGCCAGTACCGGCCAGATCAACCACGCACTGCGCTTCACCATCCAGTCGAGCAAGATACGCAATACCTATATATGGCCCGCGCGGCACCTCACCTCCAATGGCGATGGCTCCACCAGCAAGCCGCCCATGGGCCAGCTGTTCCGCCTCAAGGCCAGCTATGTGATTCCCGCCAGCTTCCCAACCCAGGCCCGCGCCATCCTCACGGCCATGAAGCAGTACGGCATGTATATCGCCGACGGCGGCTCGGATATGTATGTGCAAGGCGACCCGAACACGAACTGGGGCTCGGACACGATCTCGGCCGTCCAGACTGTCCCGCATACGGCCTTCGAAGCGGTCGACATTACGGCCATCACCAACCGTCCAGGCTTCGACCCCAACTCCGCCGCTGTCCCGCCGATGGCAGGCGCCTTCGCCATCACCCCAACGGTAGCGGGAAGCGCATCGAACCTCACGCTTGGCGCCACGATCACGGCAGCGAGCGCGGACGCCGGCAAGTCCGGCCAGCTGTACGTGGCGGCACTGCTGCCCAGCACGGGTCAGGTATATAGCCTGACGTCTACGGGATGGCTGGCAGTCAGCGGACTCTCGCTGCTGCCCTATGCCAGCGTTACGCTGGGTACGCACACTATATCTATTGCGAACCAGCTGAACGTATCGGGACTGACTGGCTTGCAGGTGTATGCGGGCTATGGGCTCAACCTATCCGACATGCTGAGCGGGGCAAAATACGCGGAGCTGTATGGGCTCTAGCTTGGGCGGATATTGTATATAGGAGAGGGGCGCGATATGAGCGCCCCTTCTCTATATGCATATGCGCAGACGTTTCAGGCTTCGCGAACCTGCCCCTTCCCCCTGTAGCCAGGGGGAAGGCTGGGATGGGGGTAAGCGCGCCGCGCGTCTTAAACAGCCTGCGAAGCGAAACCCCGTAGGTTGGGCTGAGCTCTGCGAAGCCCAACACTCTTTGATGGCAACGGACCGCGTTGGCTTCGTGAAACTGAGCCCAACCTACGCCTGAGCTCATACGCATCTATACAAGGACGCCCAAGCCCGTAGGTCGGACAAGCGCAGCGCCCTCCGACGCATGGAATGGGAGAGTTAGACACCGAAGTCACCCCAACTTGACCCCTCAAGCGCAAAAAAGCAGCCACGCGGCTGCTTTTTTTATACCTAACGAGTCCATTTCGACCGGTCTCGGCAAGATTTTCATCCGATTTCCGGCCTGCTGAAGCCAGACGGCCTCAAATCTCCCCGCCTTCCCCTAAAATTCTCACTCCCGCCGTATCTAGTCCGATCAAGCACTTAGGCTGTTTTGGTGGGTGGACTGTAAAAATCTTGGGGAGGAGGTGTTGACGGGTGTTGGGGTAGGGCGTATAGTTCGCCTCTCTGCTGCTGACGCAGACGACGACTGAAGCGAAACGAACGAGTGTAGCTAGGTTGTTGTGCGAAAGCAAGTGCTCTTTAACAAGATAC
>JAFAKZ010000097.1 GCA_019234745.1 Burkholderiales bacterium | reverse complement strand
GCTGGCGCTCAAGACGCGCTGATCCGTTCATCCATCGTTTGTCCAGACGCCAACCTTAGAAAGGCTTGCCGTGCTCAATTGGCTCCTCTCGTTCGCGCTTACGCGCCGGACCATCGTCCTGCTCGCCATGTTCGCCTTTGCCGTGGCGGGCTTGGTCGCCTATCAGAAACTCAATGTCGAGGCCTACCCGAACCCTGCGCCCGTGATTCTGGAAATCACCGCGCAGGTGGCGGGCTTGTCAGCCGAGGAAATGGAGCGCTACTACACGCGCCCCATGGAAGTCGGCCTGGCCACCACGCCGGGCGTCGACAATATCCGCTCCACCTCGTTCTCCGGGCTCGCCTTTGTGCGCGTCACGTTCAAGTATGGCGTGGACTACAACTTCGCCTATACGCAGTCGGCGCTTAGCCTGCAGCAAAACGTCAGCTTGCCAAATAATCTGCAACCGCAGATCCAGGCGTCGAGCCTGGTCGGCGAGATCTTCCGCTACGAGCTGAAGGGCCCACCGCACTTTGGCCTGACCAATCTGCGCACTGTGCAGGACTGGGTGGTTATACGCCGTCTGCTCACCGTGCCGGGCATCGCCCAGGTGGTGACCTGGGGCGGCACGACCAAGGAATATGACGTCAACGCCGACCTGATCAAGCTACAAGGCTACAACGTTACGCTGCCGCAGCTTGTAGCAGCCATCGGCAACGCCAACACGAATGTGGGCGGCCGTACCGTCAATTTCGGCCAGCAGTCCGTGAACATCCGCGGCGTCGGGCTGATCTCCGACACCAACGACGTCGGCAATATCGTGCTCAGCCAGAACAACGGTTCACCGGTACGCGTGCGCGACGTCGCCGAGGTCAAGATCGGCTACGTACCGCGCCTGGGCAAGGCTGGTCGCGACGCCAACGAGGACGTCGTGACGGGCATCGTCGTGATGAACCGCACGATGCAGACGAATGACGTGGTCGCGCGCGTCAAGAAGGAAGTTGAGAAGATCAACAGCGACGGCACCCTGCCACCGGGCGTGAAGATCGTACCCTTCTACGACCGCTCCACGCTGGTCAACGTAACGACGCACACGGTGCTGCACAACCTGCTGTTCGGCTGCCTGCTGGTGTTCTTCATTCAGTGGATCTTCCTGGGCGACCTGCGCAGCGCCATCATCGTCAGTGCAAATATCCCGTTCGCCCTGATGTTCAGCATCATCCTGTTGGTGCTCACGGGGGAATCGGCCAACCTATTGTCATTGGGTGCGGTGGACTTCGGCATCATCGTCGATTCGGCCGTGATCCTGTCGAGAACATCTTCCACAACTTCCAGAAGAGCAAGGAAGAGCGGCGCGACATTCTGGAGGAGCTCGCGCAATCCGGCCATGGCTTGCCATCCGCGGGGCCGAGGCGTCATGTCTGGCCGGCTCGGCTGCGTATGATCTTCGCCAGTGCCATGCAGGTCGATCGCGCCGTACTGTTCTCGTCCGCCATCACAGTGGCCGCCTTCCTCCCGCTCTTCACCATGCAGGGCGTGGAAGGGCAGATCTTCGGGCCGATGGCGCGCACCTATGCCTATGCGCTGACTGGCGCATTGATCGCTACCTTCTCCATCACGCCCGTGCTCTCCTCCCTGCTGATCCCCAAGGTTGTGCAGGAGAAGGAAACCATCATCGTCCGCGCCATCCGCAAGGTGTACACGCCGGTGCTGGACTGGGCCTTGCTGCGTCGCAAGACGACGGTGGCGATCGGCCTGGGCTTCATCCTGTTTGCCTGCATCTTGCTGCCACGCATTGGCACGGAGTTCCTGCCGGCGCTGGAGGAAGGCAATTTGTGGATACGCGCCACCATGCCGACTACCATCTCGCTGGAGGCGGGCATGGATAAGGTCAACCGCATGCGCGCCATCTTGAACAGCCACCCAGAAGTCATCACCGTGGTGTCGCAGCACGGCCGGCCGGACGACGGCAGCGATGCGGCGGGCTTTTACAACGCGGAACTGTTCGTACCGCTCAAGCCCTTCGATGAATGGCCGCACGGCTACACCAAGGAGATGCTGGTCGACGCGTTGCAGAAGCAATTCGCCGACGAGTTCCCCGGTATCGAGTTCAACTTCTCCCAGTACATCCAGGACAACGTGGAGGAGGGCCTATCCGGCGTGAAGGGGGCTAACTCCGTCAAGATCATCGGCCCCGATCTCAATGTGTTGGAGAAGCTGGCCAACCAGGTGCTGCACGAAATGAACCAGGTGAAGGGCGTGGAGGACCTGGGGGTATTCCGCGTGCTGGGCCAGCCGAACCTCAATATCACGGTGGATCGCGCCAAGGCAGCGCGCTATGGCCTCAATACGGGGGATGTGAACGCCGTGGTGCAAGCGGCTGCGGGCGGCACCCAGGCCACCACGGTGCTGGAGGACGACAGGCAGTTTTCCCTCGTCGTGCGGCTGGCGCCAAAGTATCGCGGCGACCTGGATTCGATACGTCGCATCAAAGTCGGTTACGTGACCACCAGCGGCTCGACGGCCTATATCCCGCTGTCCGAGCTGGCATCCATCACGCTCGATACGGGCGCCTCCTACATCTACCACGAGAAGAACGAGCGCTTTATCCCCGTGAAGTTCAGCGTGCGTGGCCGTGACCTGGGCGGCACGGTGGCGGAAGCGCAGGCGCGCATCAAGGAGAATGTGGCGCTGCCCAGCGGCTACCACATCGAATGGGCCGGCGAATTCGAGGAACTGGAACAAGCCAAGGGCCGCATGGCCGTGGTCCTGCCCATTACGCTCGGTGTGATCCTGCTGCTCTTGTTCACGCTGTTCAACTCGGTACGTGACAGCCTGCTGGCGCTCGCGGCCATTCCGTTCTCCATCGCGGGCGGCATCGTTGCCTTGTATGTATCGGGCCTCGATCTCAGCGTATCGGCGGGCATCGGCTTCGTATCGCTGTTTGGCGTGTCGGTCATGAACGGCATCCTGGTGATCACCTACTTCAACCACCTGATCGTCGACGGTATGGACGTGGTCGAGGCCATGCGTACGGCGGCGGCACAACGTATGCGCCCCATGTTGATGACGGCCCTGTCGGCCTGCATCGGCCTCTTGCCGGCGGCATTCTCCACCGGCATCGGCAGCCAGGTGCAACGGCCGCTGGCAACGGTCGTGGTGGGCGGCATGCTGCTCGGGCCGATCATGCTGCTGGTGGTCGCGCCAGCGCTGCAGGTGATCGTCTTGCGCTGGTCCATGTCGCGCCGCAAGCCGGTGCCGACGCACCGCTACGCCGATGAAGACATCTAGCCAAGGTTGCCGGAGCACAGATATGTACGCATTTTCCAGAACATTCCTGGCTGCTGCGCTAACTGCAGCCTTGAGCGGCTGCGCAGTGGGGCCGGACTATCATCGCCCCGATCTCGCCGTACCGGAGCACTTTACCCGCGAGGCGCCGCAGACAACGGCGGCAAGCGAAGGCCCCGGCGGCGAAGCACAACATTTCGACTCGGCCGCCAAGCTGCCGCAGCAATGGTGGACCGCATTCGGTTCGCCCGAGATCAATGCACTCGTCGAGCGCGCCTTTGCGCATAACCCGACAGTGGACGCTGCCAAGGCAGCGCTGAAGCAGGCACACGAAAGTACGGCCGCCCAGTTCGACGCTTTCTTCCCCGTGCTGCAGGCCAACTATTCGGCCAGCCGGCAAAGCAACCCGGTCGGCACGATCTCGCCGACGCTGACCTCGGGCGACCCGATCTACACGCTGCATACGGCGCAGTTGAACGTGTCCTATGCGCCGGACGTATTCGGGTTGAACCGCCGTACTGTCGAGTCGCTGTCCGCCCAGGAGGCGGCGCAGCGCTACCAGTTGCAGGCCGTGTATACGACGCTGGCGTCCAATGTGGTCAGTACGGCCATCCAGCTTGCGGCGTTGGATGAGCAAATCACGGCGGTGAACGAGCAGATCGTGGCCAACCAGAAGGCCTTGGATATCCTGCATCAGCAGGCCAAGGCGGGCTTTGCTTCCGGGCTTGATGTTGCCTCCCAGGAGGCCGCATTTGCCCAGGTCCAGCAAGCCCTGCCACCGCTGCAGAAGCAACGCGAGCAGACGCGCGACATGCTCGCTGTGCTTGTCGGTACCGCTCCGAGCGATACGACCGTGGTCAATATCACCCTCGACGGCATTCATCTGCCGCAGGCCCTGCCGCTCGCCCTGCCGAGCGAACTCGTCAAGCAGCGCCCCGATGTACGTGCGGCGGAAGAGCAGGTGCATGCCGCAAGCGCGGGCGTGGGCATCGCCATTGCCAACCGCCTGCCCCAGTTCAGCATCACCGGAAACTACGGCGGCACCGCCACCGAGTTCAGCCAGATGTTCAAGAGCGGCAATCGCTTTTGGGGGCTGACGGGCAACTTGGCCGAGACGCTGTTCGACTTCGGCGCGCTCAAACACCACCAGAACGCGGCAGAAGCGGCACTCGACCAAGCCACGGCACAGTACCGCGGCGTTGTGCTGGGCGCCTTCCAGAACATGGCGGACACGCTCTACGCGCTCGACGCGGACGCCAAGGGGCTTGCGGCATCCGTCAACGCCGAGCGTGCGACCAAACGCAGCCTGGATCTCACTCGCCGTCAACTTGATCTTGGCGCCGTCAACGCATTGGCCCTCGTCACCGCCGAACAGGCCTACCAGCAGGCGCGGGTTGCACGCCTGCAGGCGCAAGCGACGCGCTTTGCCGATAC
>JAFAKZ010000599.1 GCA_019234745.1 Burkholderiales bacterium | reverse complement strand
CTTCACCCAGTTCAGCATGCCGGACGTGGACCCCACGTAGTCAGCGCGCTTGAGCACGGGCAAGGGGCTTTCCGGGTGGGCGATCAGGTATTTCGGGCCCTCGACCGCCGCCATGCCTTCGTTGAGCGCGCGCTCGTTGAATTTGTCGTGCACCTCGCACACGGCGCTCCAGACGGGCATGTCGTAGCCGTACTGGTAGTTCAGGTAGGCGCCCATGTTGCGGTCCGGCGAGAAGATCACCTTCTTGCCCTCGGCATAAAGGCTGGCAATGATGTCGTCCACATTGCGGCTGGTGACGATCCAATCGGCCAGGGCCTTATGCTCGGCACTGGAATTGATATAGGCGACGTGCACGTAGTCGGCGTGCTTCTCGCGCCAGGCCTTGAGGCGCTTGACGTCGGTCTGCGTGACGAGGCTGCAGGTCGAGCCCTGGTCGGGCAGGATGACCTCAGTTCGCGGGTTCAGGATCTTGGCCGTTTCGGCCATGAAGCGCACGCCGGCGAATACGATGATGTCCGCTTCCGCCTCACGGGCGTAAAGCGAGAGTTCTAGACTGTCGCCGACCTTGTCGGCCATTTGCTGGATTTCCGGCGCCGTGTAGTAATGCGCCAGCGTGACAACACGCTTGGACATGGGAGTTCCTCCATGTAGATGCCCGCCTCTCCGGCAGGAAACTGGGCCCGATTGCTCGGGCGAGCTTGTACCGCTGCAGGTGGAATCCCCACCCGGACTTCGCAGCGATACCTAACCTTACCAGAAATCAAGGCGCTTCGGTAGCCAGCCCCGGTGAAACGCCCGATATTGGCGCGCCCTTTGCACCGATATGGCGCAGGCTTAGGCGCCCCGCGCTAGGCAAGGAGACTTAGCCAGACTCCACTAACAACAATCAAATCAGTTGGTTATATGAAATCCGGCAGCAGACTCCCGCGCTGGCACGGTTGCTGCAATGGCTATCCCGTCTCCCGGCCTTCGCGGGCCGGATCACTCCAGATTCGTTGGGGAGTCTGACTGGGGGCCCACGCAGCGGCCTGGTCCGACCAGAACTTCCAGGTCGCCGCCGATAGCCCCGGTGTCGCACGTCGTAGGTGCGCATCACACACAACGGCGTCCGTGCATGCAGTCTTTGTACGGACGCCGCTTTTTTTGCCCTCAGACGGCGCGAAAGGCGATACACACGCGCCCACCCTGCCACTCGCCGCGGTCGATCAGCAGCGTGCCGTTGTAGGCCCGCACGATGTCGGCCACCACGGTGAGGCCTATGCCATGCCCCGGCACGCGCTCGTCCAGCCGCACGCCGCGCTGTAGCGCCGCGTCGGTGTCGCTGAAGCCCGGGCCGTCGTCGTCGATCACCACCTTGAGTAGCTTGGCATCGCCCTCCACGCGCACGCGCACGCGGCCGCGGGCCCATTTGGCCGCATTGTCCAGCACATTGCCGAACACCTCGAAGGCATCGCCCTCATCCAAGCGCCACATGCGCTGCGCCGGGCATTCCAGCAGGAAGGTGAGATGGCGTTCCGCGTAGACCTTCTCCAGGCTGTCCACCGTGCGCGCCAGTACCGTGCGGATGTCGATGGGTGGAATAAAGCGCGCCGCACCACTCGCTGCCGCACGCCCCAGCTGATGCTGCACGATATCGTCCATGCGCGCGACCTGGTTGGCCACCGTATCGGACAAGGTATCGGGTTCCTGCAGGCTGCTGCGCAGCACGGCCAGCGGCGTCTTCAGGCTGTGCGCCAGGTCGCCCAGCGCGTCCTTATAGCGCGCCTGGCGCGCCCGCTCCTGCTCGATCAGCGTATTGAGATTGTCGGTAAGCCGCGCAATCTCAGGCGGATAGTCGCCTTGCACGTCGCCCTGTTCGCCCGACTCCACGCGGCGAATCTCGCGTGCCACGCGCCGTAAGGGGCTTAGCGCCCATCCGAGCAAGGCCGACTGCGCGATCAGCAGCACGGCTGCCAGGCCGCCTAGCCAGGTCCATAGCGTATCGCGAAAACCAGCCAGTTCCTTGAGAAAACCTGTCTCCTCTTCCAGCACGGCAAAGGTCATGGGTCGCGTACGTGGACCGCTATTCCATTTCACGCCGTAACCCACGCTCAGGTAGCGCTTACCGCCGTCTTCCGCCTCGTTGTACACCCACTCGCCGGCCGACAGGCCGTGCGAGAAGGGCAACGACGGGCCGATGGTAGAGGCCGACTGCCACACTTCCTTCTGATTGGGGTTCTCCACCAATGCGTACAGGCCGGAACCAGGCAGCGACAGGCGCGGCTCGACGAAGGTGGCGGGCATGACCAGCGCGCCCTCTTCGTCCACCTCGGTGGCGGCCATCAAGAGGTATACGTCGCCCTTCAACTGCTGGTAGTGCGTTTCCAGGATGCTGTTGGTGAACGCCCGCTCCAGCGAGAAGCCAGCCACGGCGAGAAAAGCAGCCAGCACCAGACCCGCGCCGACGACCAGCCTGGTGCGGATGGAGATGGGGCGCTTCATGTCGATTTCGACATCACGCCGTAAGGGTAAATCGATAACCGCGTCCACGCAGCGTCTCGATCGGGTAGAGTTTGCCGTCCGGGTCCAGCTTGCGCCGCAGGCGGCCGATTAGCACTTCCAGCACATTGCTGTCGCGATCCTCATCGTGCGGATAGAGGTAATCGGCCAGCTCCTGTTTGCTCACCACACGGCCACGCTCGCGTACCAGCATCTCCAGCATGCGGTACTCGAATGTGGTCAGTTCTACTGGCTCATCCGCGATGCGTACCTGCTGCGCCGTGAAGTCGATCACGAAATGGCCCAGCTTGAGCGTATCCGAGGTCGACTTCAACGCACGCCGTAGCAGCGCCTTCACGCGCGCAGCCAGTTCGGGAAACTCGAAGGGCTTGACCAGATAGTCGTCCGCTCCCGCCTCCAGGCCGCGCACCTTGTCCTGCCAGCTGCCACGTGCCGTCAGGATCAGGATGGGCACGGTACGCCCCGCCTCGCGCAGCCGCTCCACCACGGCGATGCCGCTCATCTTGGGCAGGCCCAGGTCGACGATGGCCAGGTCGATTGGGTACTCGCTGGCCTGGAACAGCCCATCCTCGCCGTCGGCCGCTTCATCCACGCGGTAGCCTTCCGCTTCGAGCTGGCGCTTCAGGCCCTGGCGCAAGGCCGCTTCGTCTTCAATCAACAGCAAACGCATCGCGTTCCATCCCCAAGCGCATTTTTCTTTATACGATTTGGCCGGAAGTCACGTCGATACGCAATACCTGTACCTCGCCTTTGGGCGTGACGACCTTGATACGCCACACATCGCGTCCGTCCACCTTCACCCGCTCAATCGTCAGCACGCGGCCACCGCTGGTGCGCTGCGCCGTGTCGGCGGCATCGCTGCGGCTGATCTCGGCATGCGCGGGCAGAAGCGCAGCCAGCATAAGGACGAGCAGGGCGGCAACGATTCTCATGGCGGCCTCTTGGCGTAGTAGGGGAGCGCCCATCGGGTGGGGTGACATGCACGTGGTTGACTGTGGCGACAGTCTCCCACGCCTGAAGTGAATGTTCGCTGAATGGCGTGCGCTACAAGAGGATCACGACTGCTGCCCGCACTCCCCGGTTTGCTACCTCAGAATGCCTCGGGCAACTTCTGCAGAATGATCATGCGGCGATTTTCGATACGCACGTAGCCGCCGAATACCAGCTCCTTCATGATGCGCGCGACCATCTCGCGCGAGGAACCCACGCGGTCGGCGATGGCCTGTTGCGTCATTGGCTCTTCCACCATCAACTGCCCATCGTGCTCCACGGCCAGGTCTTCCAGCAGCAGGCGCACGCGACTGTACACATCCTTCAGTGCCAGGTTCTTCACCGCTTCCGTCAGCTGGCGGCTGCGGCGGGCCAGATTGAGCAGCAGCTTGAACATGATGGGCGGATGCTCGCGCAGGAGCGTCAGGAAATCTTCCTTCACGATAACGAGGAAGGTGCTCTGCTCTTCCGTCTCCACGGATGCCGTGCGCGGTTCGTCGTCCAGCAGCGCCAGTTCGCCTACGTACTCGCCTGGGCCCAGGATAGCCAGCACATATTCCTTGCCGCTGGAGTCGCTCACGAACACCTTCACGCGCCCCTGCATGAGCAGGAACATGGAGCTGCCGGCATCACCTTCGTCGATGATGATGGTGCCCTTGGCATAGGTCTTGGCGGTGGCCGACGCCTCGATATGCTCCAGCTCCTGGTCCGACAGGCCGGAGAAGAGGGGTATCTGCTTGAGTGTCGAGATCATAGTTAGCGCCTCAATTCGCAGGCTTTGCTGTATCCGCCGGTTTGGCGGCATCTGCCGCAGGTTCCGCAGGCTTGGTCGCATCGGCCGCGGGCTTGTCCGTTGCCGCAGCCGTGTCGTCGCCGCCACTGATTTCCACGCTGCCAACGGCCTTCTTGACCGGTGTCTTGTCAGCCGGCGGTGCAATCGCGTCCAGGCGGTTCTTAGCCATATATTCGTTCATTTCACGCCAGCCGGCGTAAATATCGGCCTTCGATACGCGCTCGTTGCGCTGGAAGCAGTCTTCCAAGGACCGTCCACTCAGTCGGCAGGCCGCGCCTATCGCGCGCGCATTCAGCTCGGCCTGGTTGGCGAGCTTGGTCAGCCGATCGCAGCCGGTCAGCCCAAAAGTCAGGGCAATCACCAGAAATAACTGTTTAGTCATGGTGTTCCGGCGTTTAATTGAAGTGTTTTAGTAATTTTAAGCATAAATCGTCGCGACTCACACTCCCTCAGTCAATTCTCAGGTTTGTGTTGGGGGTTTCCCCAAATCGTTCGGGCGCATACATCGCCTCGACATGCGTGGCCGGCAGGCGGAATTCGCCACGCGTGCCCAACCGTATCGTGTACTCGATCACATGTGTGCCTTTACTCATCCCCTCGTAATAAGCGTGATATGCCGTCTCGCCCCGCTCCTCGAAGGCAGGCCAATCGCCCTCCTGTTTCTCGCCGTGCGCCAGTAGCGCCGATTCGCCGCCCAGGCCCTTGCCCAGGAGCGTCGAACCGGCCGGAATCGGGTCGTCCACCACCACCCAGCCCGCATCCGCCTGCGCCTCGATAGTGAGCCTTACGCGCCACACATCGCCGCGGCCGAATGCCTTGCCCTTCGCCTCCACCGGCTCCCAATGCTTCTCCACGCGGTAGCCGGCGTTGAGCGGCACCGTGAGCGGCACAGCCGAGCGAGCCTGGACTACCGCCCAGGGCTTGCCATTGCCCTGTTGCTGCAGCGTCAGTTCGCCCGCCTTGTCCGGCCACGGCAAATCCAGCGTACCGCCCTTGGGTTGCTGCGCCCAATCCAATCGCTGCTCGCCACCGAGCTTGGCGATCACAGCCCCCGTCGGCGCACCGCCTTCCACCTTGGCGGCGAATTCGCGCACGGCCAGCGCGCCCCAGGCGTTGCCCGTGGTTGTGTCCCAGTGCCCGCGATGCTGGCGCGCAGCGAGGCCGCGAGCAACACGCCCAAGGTCGACGGAATTGTTGTCGTGATGCAAGGCGTCGATCAGCATGCGTGCACCAATCGTATCGGCTGAATCCAGCTCCCTCCACCAGTCATCGGCCATACCGGTGGAAAAGTTGAGCGTGGTGCCCGACAAATCCATGCGTGCGCTCAAAATCTGCCGCGCTTCGCGCAACTTCGCATCACGGCCGGGTAGGTCCTTGAGCCCGTCAAGCACGGCCACCCAATCGAGCAGCGTGGCATTGCTCCAGCGGTTCGGCTCTATCACCATGCCGTCCAGCATAGTCGGGCGGAGCGCGCCGTAAGGCGCGAGGCCCGACAGCATATCGAGCCGATCCGCCGCCTCCCAGGTACTGTTGGGCGAACGGCGCGGGAAGTGCGTACGCCCTTCCAGGTAAGCCACCAGCGCCGCCTGCATGCGCGCCTGCCCCTTCTCCGGCAGCTCCCAGCCCGTCTCGGCCGACAGGCGCAGCAGGTGCGCCGTCAGGGCCGGGCTGCCGTAATGCATGACGGGGAAGAACTTGGCGAAGCCGTCCTCATCCAGGTAGCTGTCGAGCCGATTCACGGTCGACTTCCACAGTGCCGCGTCGTTCATGCCCACGGCCTTGGACGTGAGTTGCTCCAGGCAGCCGTACGGATAGCGGCGGAAGTAGTCCTCCACGCCATCGAGCGCAGCGGCCAGGCTGGGCGACAGGATGACGCGCACGCTGCCGCGGCCGGCAATGGCGTCCTTGGGCCGTTCGATGGGCAGGCGGTAGTCCGGCGCCAACTGCGTCAGCGTAGCCTGCAGCACACGCACGGGCACCGATTCAATCACAGCCTGCTTGACTGCCAGCTTGTCGAACAGATGACCGTCCTCGCCCTTGGCCTCGACCGTCCAGTTGAGCTTGTTCGTCCCGATTGGTACGTTCACGGGCCAGATCAGCTCCTTGGCTGCGCCACCGTCCAGGGCCAAATTCTGTGGCGCCAACGCCGGCAAACCATCCGCCTTGGCCACCACGTTCAGTTGTACCGGGTGGGTGGTCGTATTGCGGATGGTGAAGGCCGCTTCGAACTTGTCGTCCTCGCGTACGGTACCCGCCAGCCCGCTGAACAGCATCACGTCCTTGCTCGCGCGTATGCTGGTCTGGCCCGTGCCGAAGCGGTCGCTACCAGCCATGGCGACGGCCACGATGCGGAAGCTGGTGAGCGAATCATTGAGCGGCACGTCCACCGTCGCGTTGCCATTGGCATCAAGCGGTACGCGCGCCTTCCACAGCAGCAGGGTATCGAACAGCTCACGCGTCGAGGAACGCCCGCCGCCGCCGCCCACGGGCACAGCCTTGCGCCCGAAGTGCCGCTTGCCGATCACCTGGCCCTGCATGGTGGCCGTATACAGGCTGTACGGGCGCTCGCCCAGCATGGCGCCCAA
>JAFAKZ010000579.1 GCA_019234745.1 Burkholderiales bacterium | reverse complement strand
GACTCTTCGTCCAGGAACATATCGATGACGGACTGGGCGGCCAGGATGCGGTACTCGCGCGCATTGAACTGGCGCGCCTCGCGCAGGATCTCGCGCAGCACTTCGTAACAGACTGTTTGCGCTGTCTTGATTTCGCCACGGCCCTGGCACACCACGCAGGGCTCGCACAGCACGTGCGCCAGGCTCTCACGCGTGCGCTTGCGGGTGATTTCCACCAAGCCCAGGCTGGTAAAGCCAGAGAGAGTCACCTTGGTGCGGTCCTTGGCGAGCGCCTTGCCCAGCTCGTGCAGCACCTGCTCGCGGTGCTCCACATTATCCATATCGATGAAGTCGACGATGATGATGCCGCCCAGGTTACGCAGGCGCAGCTGGCGCGCGATCACCTGGGTCGCTTCCAGATTGGTCTTGAAGATGGTGTCGTCGAACGAACGCGTGCCCACGAAACCGCCCGTGTTCACGTCGATGGTGGTCATCGCTTCCGTCTGGTCAATGATCAAATAGCCGCCGAACTTCAGGTTCACGCGCCGCGCCAGCGCCCGTTCGATCTCCGCCTCCACGCCGTGCATCTCGAATAGCGGCCGCTCGCCCTGGTAGTGCTCCAGGCGCGGCGCCACGTTGACGACGAACTGGGCGGCGAATTCGCTCAGCTTCTGGAAGGTCTCGCGCGAGTCGATCACAACCTTCTGCGTATCGTCCGTGACGATGTCGCGCAGGACGCGCATGGACAGGTTGAGGTCCTGGTAGATCAAGGTCTGCGGCGGTACCGTCTTGCCCTTGAGCTTGAGGTCGGCCCAGATCAGGTTCAGGTAATCGATGTCGGCGCGCAGCGCCTCTTCACTGGCGTGTTCGGCCGAGGTGCGAATGATGTAGCCGCCGTGGTCGTGGCCTGCGGGCAGCATCTTGGTGAGCTTTTCGCGCAGGTGCTCGCGCCCCTCGCCGTGTTCGATGCGCTGCGAGATGCCGATATGGTGTTCCTGCGGCAGGAAGACGAGGAAGCGCCCGGCGATGCTGATCTGGGTAGAGAGCCGCGCGCCCTTGGTGCCGATCGGGTCCTTGATCACCTGTACCATTACGCGCTGGCCTTCGAACATGAGGCGCTCGATGCGCTGCGGCTCGGACGGGTGCTGGCGCTGCTCGATCACGTCCGCGATATGCAGGAAGGCGGCGCGCTCCAGGCCGATTTCGATAAAGGCCGACTGCATGCCGGGCAGCACGCGCTTGACGGTACCGAGGTAGACATTGCCCACGATGCCGCGCGAGGCCGTACGTTCGATATGGATTTCCTGTACGACGCCTTCCTCGGTGACGGCCACGCGCGTCTCCTGAGGCGTCACGTTGATCAGAACGTGTTCCTTCATGGTATGCAACCTTGAAATCTTGAACCGCAGGCCACGAAGCTCATGGCCTTGGGTTCAGGATCTCTATCCCGCCGCTGCCGGGTGGGACCGACGCTGTTGTAGGGTGCCATTAAGCCCTGTGCAATGCACCAACAGGTTGCGAGCGCAGTACATTGGGGGTACCGCTCCGTAGATACGCTTGGTGCATTGCGCTGCGCTTAATGGCACCCTACGTTATTACCGCAGCTTCCCGCCCGGCATCAGACGCATGCCCAGCGCTTCCAGTTCCTCCCAGGGCTCGCCGGCGCCCACGCCCTTCACGGCGCGGTCGATATCGGCCGCGTGCGCCAAGGCTGCCTTCAATTGGCTGGCCTTGAGGCGATCCAGTGCGGCTGGATAATAGCGCTGCTTGTCGCCCCACACACGGCTTTCACGCAATAGGTTGGGCATGGGGAGGCCCTGCGCGCGGCCCATGCCCACGCGCAGGAGCGCGCGGATTTCGTCCGCCATGGCCCAGAGTACCAGATTCGCCGCCTCGCCTTCGGCCCGCAAGCCTTCCAGCATACGCAGGAAGCGCGGCGCATCACCCGCCACCAAGGCCTCGCCCAGACCCCACACGTCATAGCGCGCCACATTGGCGACCGCCGCGCGCAGGTCTTCCAGGCTCAACTCTCCTGGTGGATGCAGCAGCGCCAGCTTGTCCACTTCCTGCCGTGCGGCCAGTAGGTTGCCCTCCACGCGGGCCACCAGGAAGGCCATGGCGTCCGGCGCCAGGTGCTGGCCCTGGCGCGACAGGCGTTCGCCTATCCAGCCCGGCAGTTCGCTGCGGCCCACCAGGGGGCAGGCGATCGTCACGCCCGCGCCATCGAGCGCCGTGAACCATTTGGATTGCGTCTGGACTTTTTCCAGCTTGGGGCACTGGATCAGCAGCACATTGTCGGCCGGGGCGTCCGCCGCATAGGCCTGGAGTGCTTCGCCGCCTTCCGTGCCCGGCTTGCCCGTCGGGATACGCAGCTCGATCAGCTTCTTGTCGGCGAACAGCGAAAAGGCGTTGCCCGCGTTGATCAGCTCGACCCATTTGAAGCCCGATTCGACCGTCAGCACCTCGCGCTCGGTGAAGCCGGCCGTGCGTGCCGCATCGCGCACGGCCTGGGCCGCCTCAAGGGCGACCAGGGCTTCTTCGCCGTGGACCAGATAGATAGGGGCAAGCCGACCGCCTGCAAGGTGGGCGGCAAGGTCTGCTGGGCGCATAAGCATGGTGGCTAGGACAACGAATTAAGGCGATTCGTTGGTTTCGGCCTCAGGCGGCGCGTAGTTCTCGACGGTAAGCTGCGCATGCTTGGCGGCCGACAGGCGATGCAGGATCTGCTGCGAGGCATCCAGCCGCATATCGTTGAGCAACAGCGCCTCCTCCGCATCCGTACCCAGGGGGTTGTTCGGGTTGAAGGAGTAATCGCGGCGCAGCACCATATGGGTGGGCGGAATCCACTCGCGCTTGCCTAGCTCCAGCTTGAAGCGGGCGTGCAGGATCAGCAGGTATTCGCCCACGTGGCCCGCGTTGTTCACCGTCAGGATCTGCTTCTCCAGCTTTTCCTTCTCGATGGTCAGCACGGCGTCCGCCTGGTCTTCCCCTACCAGCTTGATGCTGGGCTGCAGCGCCAGCTGGCGCTGTACGACATCGCCCAGGCCGCCGGCCGGCGTCGTGACGTGCAAGGTGGCAAAGGGGAAGGATGACGTGTCATCCACCCCGCGCAGATGGAAGCCGCAGCCGGCAAGCAGCAGCAGCGGGATGAGACTGGCGAGGCGGAGGACTTTGCGCATGGTGAAGGCTTATACCACCAAATTCACGAGACGGCCCGGCACGACCACCACCTTCTTCGGTGCCTGGCCTTCCAGGAAGCGTTGTACATTGGCATTCGCCAGCGCGATCTGCTCGATGGCGGCGCGGTCGGCGCCGGCCGGCACGGCGATTTCACCGCGCAGCTTGCCGTTCACCTGCACCACGAGCGTGATTTCGTCTTGCGCCAGGGCTTCCGCCAGCGGTTCCGGCCAGGCGGAATCGATCAGCTCGCCCTCAAATGCCAGTTCCGTCCACAGCGCCTGGGCGATGTGCGGGCTCACCGGGTAGAGCACGCGCAAGAGGATGTTCAGACTCTCGCGCATCACTGTCGGCGCTTCCGCCTTGAAGCCTTCCAGCGCGTTCAGGAGCTTCATCACGCCGGACACGACCGTGTTGTACTGCAGGCGTTCATAGTCGGCATTGATCTGCTTGAGCGTGCTGTGCACTTCGTGGCGCAGGTTCTTGGCGTCCTTGTCCAGCTCGCCAACTGCACCGGCGCCGCGCACCGCTTCCGCGTGCTTGTAGGCGAAGGCCCACAGGCGGCGCAGGTAGCGGTAGGCGCCTTCCGCGCCCGAGTCCGACCACGAAGCGCTCTGGTCGGGTGGGCCGGCGAACATGGTGAACAGACGTGCCGTATCGGCGCCGAAGCGGGCGATGATGTCCTTGGGTTCCACGACGTTGTTCTTGGACTTGGACATCTTCTCGATGCCGCCCAGCACGACGGGCTGGCCGTCCGCCTTCAGCGTGGCGGCGATGGGGCGGCCCTTGTCGTCGAACTGCACTTCCACTTCGTTCGGGTAGAACCACTGCTTCTTGTGCTGGCCCGA